>NZ_WHPN01000282.1 GCF_009735685.1 Streptomyces lycii
GGAGCGGACGCCGCCGAGCCCGCCCCGGAGAGCCCGGCGGACGGCGCGGACACCGGCCCCGACCCGCACAGCGAGCACCCGCACGCCTCGTACGTGCTGAGCGTCAACGGCACCGAGCGCCCCGTCACCGACGCCTGGATCGGCGAGTCGCTGCTCTACGTCCTGCGGGAGCGGCTGGGCCTCGCCGGGGCCAAGGACGGCTGCTCGCAGGGCGAGTGCGGCGCCTGCTCCGTACAGGTCGACGGGCGGCTCGTCGCGTCCTGCCTGGTCCCGGCGGCGACCACCGCCGGTTCCGAGGTGCGGACGGTCGAGGGCCTCGCCGCCGACGGCGCGCCCTCCGACGTGCAGCGGGCGCTCGCCGAGAACGGCGCCGTGCAGTGCGGCTTCTGCGTGCCCGGCCTCGCCATGACCGTGCACGACCTGCTGGAGGGCAACCACGCCCCGACCGACCTGGAGACCCGGCAGGCCATCTGCGGCAACCTGTGCCGCTGCTCCGGCTACCGCGGCGTCCTGGAGGCGGTCCGCGAGGTCGCCGAGGGACGCGCGCAGGCCGCTGCCGCCGAGCAGGCGGAGCCGGCCCAGCAGGAGCCCGAGCGGCCCGCGGGGCACGCCGAGCCGACGGTGCCCGCGCAGGGCGACGGACGGCACGGCGGCACGCCCTACGGCACGGAGGCGTACGGCCCGGAGCCGTACGGCACCGACGGCCACCCGGCGGGCTACGGGCAGCAGCACCACGACCACGGCCCCGCTCCCCGCATCCCCCATCAGTCGGGCCCGCACGGCGGCGCCCACCCCTCCTCCGGAGGCCCCGCGTGAACCCCGCACCCGCGGCCCCCCGACCGACCCCTCCTGCGCACACCCCCGGGCGCCCCCGGCCCCGCCGCACGCCCGGCAGCAGCGGAAAGGCAGCGTGATGACCGGTCCCGACGCGGCCACCGTCACCCCGGGCACCGACGGCGCGCAGGCGCCCCCCGCCGAGCCGTCGCCGCACGGCCTGGGCGCCTCACTGCCGCCCGCCGACGCGTTCCCCAAGACGGCGGGCACCTACCCGTACGCGGCCGACCTGTGGGCCGAGGGCCTGCTGTGGGCCGCCGTGCTGCGCTCGCCGCACCCGCACGCCCGGATCCTCTCCGTCGACACCTCGGGGGCGACGGAGATGCCCGGCGTCGAGGCCGTCGTCACCCACGCCGACGTCCCCGGTGACGTCTCCCAGGGCCGGAACGTGGCCGACCGCCCCGTCTTCGCGCACGAACTCGTCCGGCACCACGGCGAGCCGATCGCCGCCGTCGCCGCCGACCACCCCGACACCGCGCGGCTCGCCGCCGCCGCCATCGCCGTCGAGTACGAGGTGCTGGAGCCGGTCACCGACCCCGAGAAGGCCTTCGAGGCCGAGCCGCTGCACCCGGACGGCAATCTGATCCGGCACATCCCGCTGCGCTACGGCGACCCGGACGTCACCGGCGAGGTCGTCGTCGAGGGCCTGTACCGGATCGGCCGCCAGGACCCCGCGCCCATCGGTGCCGAGGCCGGTCTCGCCGTGCCCCGCCCGGACGGCGGCGTCGAGATCTACACCGCGTCCACCGACCCGCACACCGACCGGGACCTCGCCGCCGCCTGCTTCGGCCTGGACCCGGAGCGGGTGAAGGTCGTCGTCACCGGAGTGCCCGGCGCCATGGGCGACCGCGAGGACCCGGGGATGCAACTGCCGCTGGGGCTGCTCGCGCTGCGCACCGGGCGGCCCGTGAAGCTGGCCGCGACCCGCGAGGAATCCTTCCTGGGTCACGCCCACCGCCACCCCACGCTGCTGCGCTACCGGCACCACGCCGACGCCGAGGGCCGGCTCGTCAAGGTCGAGGCGCAGATCCTGCTGGACGCGGGCGCGTACGCCGACGCCTCGTCCGACTCGCTCGCCGCCGCGGTGGCCTTCGCATGCGGCCCGTACGTCGTCCCGCACGCCTTCGTCGAGGGCTGGGCCGTGCGCACCAACAACCCGCCGTCCGGCCACGTCCGGGGCGAGGGCGCCATGCAGGTGTGCGCCGCGTACGAGGGGCAGATGGACAAGCTCGCCGCCAAGCTGGGCCTGGACCCGGCCGAGCTGCGCATGAGGAACGTCATGGCCACCGGCGACCTGCTGCCGACGGGACAGACCGTGACCTGCCCGGCGCCCGTGGCCGAACTGCTGGGCGCGGTGCGCGACGCGCCGCTGCCCGCACTCCCCAAGGACACCCCGGAGGAGGACTGGCTGCTGCCCGGCGGCCCCGAGGGCGCGGGCGAGCCCGGCGCGGTGCGGCGCGGCGTCGGCTACGCGCTGGGCATGGTGCACATGCTCGGCGCCGAGGGCACCGACGAGGTGTCCACCGCGACGGTCAAGGTCAACGGCGGGGTCGCCACCGTCATCTGCTCCGCGGTCGACACCGGCCAGGGCTTCGCGACCCTGGCACGCCAGATCGTGCAGGAGACGCTGGGGGTCGAGGAGGTGCACGTCGCCCCCGTCGACACCGACCAGCCGCCGGCCGGTCCGGCCTGCCACGGCCGGCACACCTGGGTGTCGGGCGGCGCGGTCGAGCGGGCCGCCAAGATGGTCCGCACCCAGCTGCTCCAGCCGCTGGCGCACAAGTTCGGCATGTCGACGGAGCTGCTGACGATCGCCGACGGCAAGATCACCTCGTACGACGGCGTGCTCTCCACGACCGTCGCCGAGACGCTGGACGGCAAGGAGCTGTGGGCCACCGCGCAGTGCCGCCCGCACCCGACCGAACCGCTGGACGAGACGGGGCAGGGCGACGCCTTCGTCGGTATGGCCTTCGCCGCCGTCCGGGCCGTCGTGGACGTGGACATCGAGCTGGGCTCCGTACGGGTCGTGGAGATGGCCGTCGCGCAGGACGTCGGCCGGGTGCTCAACCCGCGCCAGCTCCGGTCCCGGATCGAGGCGGGCGTCACCCAGGGCGTGGGCGCGGCGCTCACCGAGAACCTCCGCACCTCGGCGGGCGTGGTCCGCCGCCCCAACCTCACCGGCTACGCCCTGCCCACGGCGCTCGACACCCCGGACATCCGGATCGTGAAACTGGTCGAGGAGCGCGACGTGGTGGCGCCCTTCGGGGCGAAGGCGGCCAGCGCGGTGCCGGTGGTCACGTCCCCGGCGGCGGTGGCGTCGGCGGTCCGCGCGGCCACCGGCCGCCCGGTCAACCGGCTCCCGATCAGGCCGCAGGCGGCGGTGGCGGCACCACCACGCGGCTGAGGCCGCCCGGGTCGCGGGTGTGCGCCCAGGGGCCCTCGGGTCCCGGGGCGGCCGGGGAGACCGGAGCGGCGGGGGAGCGCGGCCGGTCGTACGGGGCCGGGGCCGGGGTCCGTGTCCTGGCCGGCGTGCACGGGCCCGTGTCCGCAATCTCGTCCGCGTGGCCCCTCGTCCGTGTCCGTGGTCTCTGAACCGTGGGCCGTGGTCCGTGATCCGTGGCCGTTGGTCCACTCTGCGGGCCGCCCGTCCGTGGCCCGGCTCCGTGAACCGCTGTCCCCGCCCGATCCCGCCGGCGCAACCTCGGACGTGGCAGGTACCGCCGCCGGTGCCGTCCCGATTGACTCGGCGAAGGGTTCCGCGCGAGATCGAGGGGGAAGCGGCATGAGGCTCAGCAGGCGGCTGGCGGTATCGGCTCTGGCAGTGGCGGCGAGTGGGGTGCTCGTCGTCGGCGCGGCCGGTACGGCACAAGCGGCGAACGTGTACATCAGCCGGGCGGGGGCCAGCGGATCGGCGGACTGGGACTGGGAGAAGGCGTCGCTCACGGACGTCGACTACACCGTCAAGGACACCAAGTGCGACGCCAACGACGTGTACATACGGATGCGCGTCTACACCGCGCTCCAGCCGGACGGGATAGACACGTCGAGGCGCTACAACTCCGACGGCTGCGGCACCTCCAAGTCCCACACCAACCTCAGTTTCCATGCCAGCAACAACATCTCCGGCCTGCGCGTGTACGTGTGCGTCGACGACGCGGGCAGCGACAGTTGCACCCGTAGCAGCTACATCGACAACCCGGACACCTGAGACGGGGCGCGGCCGAGCGGCTGAGCGGACCCGTCTGCGGGCTGTGGTCTGTGGTCTGTGGTCTGTGGTCTGTGGTCTGCGGGCTGCGGGCTGCGGTCGGCAGTCTGCGGTCGGCCGAGGGCCGCGGTGGCCGGGCGGCCGACCGCTCGGTGACCGGTGGCCGTATCGCGCGGGCGGCGAGCGGGTTCCGGAGGACACGGGGTCCGTGGCAGGACCGGACTCCGGACTCTCTCGACGAGATCTTCGTGCAGGGGTGAGCGGGGGTCCCGGAAGCCTCTCAGCCGGCCCGGCCCAAGGTCACGGTGCGGGAGCCGGGTGCGAAGTCACCGAAGGACTGCTGCCAGGACTCGCCGGGCCAGTAGTACGTCACGCGGCCGTCGGCGGGCCGGTAGTGGGCTGTGTAGAGCGTTCTCGACCCCTGCTCGTCGACGGGTCGGTACAGCGGCGGCTTCAGCATCGCCGCCACGTCCGCACCCGCGGCGCGAATGGCGCGCAGCCGCTCCTGAGTCCGCAGGGCCCGCTCCTGCTCGTCGGTCACCGGCAGGTGCTGGTGGTTGGCGGCGCAGGCATCCGGGGCCACCGTCGGCGGCATGTCCGGTCCCACGAACACCGTCACCGCCTTCACGGCGTCGACGAGGGTGAGGTTCTGCGGGACGGCGACCGGCAGGGACCGCAGCCTGGCGACCGCCTCGTCGACGGTGTCGCACGTCTCCAGCAGGTAGCGCACCACGACGAGAATGGCGAAGCCGCGTCCGTGGGCGGAACGTCCGCCCCAGGTGAGCGAGACCGCGAGACCGGCGTCGTTCATCCCGTCCAGCAAGCCCCACAGCATGTCCTGCATCCCGATCACGGGGCGCAGGAGGCAGGAGGAGACGATGACCCCCTCGCACTGGTCGGGCCGTAGGTCATAGTTGCGCAGCAGGGTGCCGTTCTGGCCGATCTGGGTGCAGGCCGGGGAGAACGGCCGCAGTGCCGCGTGGGTGAGGAAGACCTCGGCCCCGGGCCGGTCGAGTTGGACGGCCAAGTGCTCCAGAACCGGCGCCATTTCCGGCATGTGCGCACGGAACAGCGCCCGGAAACGATCCGCGCCCTCCGGAGTGCGGCCCTCCTCGGTCAGCAGGGCCTCCATCTCCTGCCACAGAGGCCGGGCGTAGGCGGCCCACCGCCCGTCGCCGCCGTCACCGACCTCGATCGCCTGGAAGGTCTTGTGCTGTTGCCGCACGGCTGCCACTCACCTTGTGGGGATCGGACGAAGAGAGGGCAACCTAACCAATTGG
>NZ_WHPN01000283.1:0-20423 GCF_009735685.1 Streptomyces lycii
GGCCGTGTCTCATCCGGCGGCGGCCCGCTTCAGCGCGGCCCGTCCGCTCTCCTCCCCGCCGTTCCGGCCGAGGGCGATCAGCAGCGTCGCGACCGCCGTGAGCAGCGCGCACACCCAGAACACCTTGGTGAAGCCGAGCCACTGCGTGACCACACCGGTGGTGGCGCCGCCGAGCAGCACCCCGCCGTGGAAGGAACTGGTGTAGAGCGACGAGGCCGCTCCGACCCGGTCGGCCATGGCGTCCTGGAGGATCGTCACCGGGATGCTGAGCACGATCGCCGTCCAGAAGGCGTTGGGCACCTGCATCAGCAGCAGCATGGCCTTCGTCTCGACGAGTGGCAGCACGGCGAAGAACAGCGTCGCGCAGACGGCGGCGCTCAGCACCAGGCGCCACTTGCCGAAGCGGTCGGCGCGGGACCCCAGATACATCATCGTCGGCACTTCGAGCGCCGCGGCGAGGCCGAGGAGCAGCCCGGTGAAGCCCGCGTCGAAGCCCAGGTCACGGGTGACGAACAGCGCGATGTCGATCTGATAGGCGTTGTTGACGGCCAGCAGCAGCACGACGGCTGCCATCAGGAGCCAGGTCGAGCTGTTGATGCCGGAGAACGCGCGGCCCGGCGGGCGGCGCCCCGCATCCTCCGTACGCAGGTTCGGCAGCAGCCACAGACTCAGCACGCCGCCCGACAGATAGAGCATCGCGGCGGTGAAGTAGAGGACGCCGAAGCCGAAGGTCGCGATCAGCAGGAAGCCGATGGGGGGACCGATGATCCAGGTCAGCGAGGTGATCGCGCGGAGCAGCGAGTTGAAGAAGGTGGCGTTCAGGGCCCGGTTCTCGGCGAAGTCGCGGGTGTAGGCGAGCAGTTGCGAGAAGCAGGCGCTGCCCAGTCCGAACAGGATCGCTCCGGTGCCGAGGAGCAGGTAGTAGTCCCGGACCAGCATGTACGTGAGGGCGCCGGCCGCCGACAGGAACACGGAGAGGGTGAGGAGCAGCCGCCGGTTCCCGATGCGGTCCGACAGCGCGCCCAGGGTGAGCCCGGAGACGATGTCCATCAGGCCCCGCCCGGCGGCGAACAGGCCGATCATCAGCGGGGTGGCGCCGATCTCGTCGGCCAGGAACAGGCTGGACGAGGTGGACATCATGGCGCCGGCGATGCCGATCAGACCGGTGCTGCCGATCAGGCCGCCGAGGGCGCCGTCGCGGAAGAGCACGGCGGCCCGCCGGCGGGCGGCGGAGGCCCTGGCGCGCAGGGACGGTGCGGGGGAACCGGGGTCCGGGGAGCCGGGATCCGAGTCGCCGGGTTCCGGGGAGCCGGGTTCCGGGGAGCCGGGCGGCGGGGCCCCGGTGTGCGGGGGTTCCCCCGGAGGGGCTGCCGCGGGCCGGGTCTCCGTCGTACGGGCCTCGGCGGGCCGGGCCTCGGCGGGCCCGGCTTCCGTGTGCTGCGCCTCCGTCCGCTGCGCCCCGGCCGCCCGGGATCCCACGGGCTCGGGCTCGCCGGGCGGGGCCTCGGCGGGCAGGGCCTCGGCGGGCGGTGTCGAACCGGTCGGCGTCATCACGCGGCTCCCGCCCGGTCGCGCCGCTGCGCGGCCCGGTGTTCGGCGCAGGTGGGCAGCCCGCCGTCCCGGATGGCCTGCTCGACGAGGAAGATGTCGGTGTCGGGTACGAGACGCGTGATGGGCGTGTCGTACTTCGCCGCGAAGTACCGGTGGTTGGCGTCGGCGGAGCGCATGTCCTCCTTGGGGTGCGGGCAGTGGATGGAGGTCGCGTCGCGGCGCAGCACGAACCGCGCCCCGTCCTCGTGCAGCCGGTAGGCCAGGTCGATGTCCTCGCCGCCCCAGGTCCGGTAGGCCTCGTCGAACATTCCGACGGCCTTCACCTGAGCGGTGTTCGCGGACACGTTGCACGTCCAGAACATCAGCCAGGGGGCGGCGAGCCGGAACAGTTCGTCGCCGTAGCGGTCGTAGTACCACTCCCGGACGTCCTGCCACTGCTCGTGCTCGGTGAAGGCGTCGATGGTCGCGTCGGGGTCGTCGTAGTCGATGCTGCGGGCGATCTGCTCGCCGTTCTCGCTGGTCTCGTTGAAGCCGTGGACATAGCCGCACACCGCGACGGGGCCGGTCACGGCCTCGTGGGCCGCGCAGTGCGCGGCGAGGGCGCGGGAGTGCAGGATCATCCCGGAGTCGACGAACACGCTCACCGGGCCCCGGGCGTGCCGCAGCCCGGTGTTGCGGGCCTTGGCGACCCGGTAGCCGCGGTCCTCCTGGAAGAAGTAGCCGAGGTCGAGCCGGTCCCGGTAGGAGGCGACCAGGTCGGCGGTCCCGTCGGAGGAACCGTCGTCGACGACCAGCACCTCGAACGCGTCCCGCGGGAGGGACTGGCGGACCAGGGAGTCGAGGGTGTACCGGAGCAGGTCCACCCGGTTGTACGTGGGCACGATCACGGAACAGCGCGGGGGTGGAGTCACGGGAGCCTGCCTTCGAGAGGGACAGCGGGACAGTCGTCGGACGGGTGGTGGTGATCGGGTCGCGGTGCGTCGGAGTGGTGCCCGGGGCGGGCCCCGGGCCGTCGGCGGCTCAGCCCGCCACGGGTTCCCGGGGCCGGGACTCCGGCGTCAGCAGGCCTCGTACGATCTCGGTCTGCCGGCCCAGGGTCCGCGCGGCGAGCAGGTCGCGGACGGGCACCCGGGTGCCGGTCCGGGTGCGGACCTTGCGGGCGAGATGGGTGATGAGCAGGGAGTCGCCGCCCAGCTGGAAGAAGTCGGAGTCGTCGCCGAGGGCCTCGTGGCCCAGCAGCTGGGTCCACAGGCCGGACATCAGCTCGGCCGCGTCGATCTCGGCGGCTTCGCTCTCGTCGGCGGAATCGGTGACGGTCTCGGCGGCGGACTCGGGCACGGACTCGGGTGTACGTTCCGCCGCGGGACCGGCCGCCGCCGGAGCCCCGTCCCCGCCCGGCCGCGCCGGGTGCGCGGGCTCCGGGTCCCCGGGGCCGGCCGGCGCGGCTTCCGGTGCCATCCAGCGCGGCCCGGCGAAGACATGACCGGGCAGGTGGAGGCAGCGTCCCGGACCGGCCAGGGCCGCGGCCGCGACGGGCTGCCCGCGGGTCCACAGCGTGCCGAGGGCCGTCAGCACCTCCTCGGCGGGCCGCCCGGTGCGGCCCGGGCAGAGCGGTACGG
The DNA here is from genome assembly GCF_009735685.1 of Streptomyces lycii. Classification (GTDB taxonomy): domain Bacteria; phylum Actinomycetota; class Actinomycetes; order Streptomycetales; family Streptomycetaceae; genus Streptomyces; species Streptomyces lycii. Next base: position 3,171 of record NZ_WHPN01000283.1, read on the forward strand.
CGTCCAGGCCGGAGGCGTCGGCCATCGCGGTGAGGGCCCGGCCGGGGCCGGCCTCCACGACGAGGGCCCCGGGGAACCGCTTCCCCAGCGCTTCCAGCGCCTCGGCGAACCGCACGGTGCCGCGGGCCTGTGCCACGAAGTCCGAGGGGGTGAACTCCGCGCCCGCCTCCACGATCCCGCCCGTGGTGTTCGTGGCGAACGGCAGCCGGGGGCTGCGCACCGGCAGCGCCGCGGCGGCCTCCGACAGGGCCGGCAGGGCGGGCTCGATCAGCGCGGTGTGGAACGCGCGGCGGGTGGCGAGCCGGTGGGTGAACACCCGGTCGCCCAGCCGGACCCGGAATTCCTCGACGGCCTCGGCGGTACCCGCGACCACGCAGCCGTCCGGCGAGTTCACGGCGGCCAGTTCCAGCAGCTCGCCGGACCCGGCACCGGGTCCCGCACCGGAATCGGGGCCGAACTCGGCCAGCAGCGCCCGGGTCCGGTCCGCGTCGCAGCCGACGGCGAGCATGGCGCCCTCCGGGCACCGCTGCATGGCCTGCCCGCGTACGGTCACCAAGCGCGCGGCGTCCGCCGGGTCGAGCGCCCCGGCGACACAGGCCGCGGTGATCTCGCCGAGGCTGTGGCCGACCAGCGCCACCGGGGTGACGCCGAGCCCGGACAGCGCGGTGGCGGCCGCGTACTCGACGGCGAACAGGGCGGGCTGGGCCAGTTCGGTCTCCGCCAGCTCGTCCGCGGGGAACTCGGGGTCGAGCAGCGCCCGGCGCAGCCGCTCGGCCGGGCCCGAGCCGAACGCGGCGAGGCAGCCGTCCAGGGCCGCCGCGAAGCCGGGCAGCGCGCCGGCGAGCGGGGCCGCCATGCCGGGGCGCTGGGCACCCTGGCCGGGGAAGGCGAACACGACCGGGGCCGGGCCGCCGACGGGGCTGCTGCCCGTCACCACGGCGTCTCCGGCGTCCCGTGCCTCCCCGGCCCCCCATGTCCCCAGGCGCCGGGCGACGTCGGCGGTCGTCCGGCCGGCCACGGCGAGCCGCTCGGGCAGCGCGGCCCGCGCGGTGCCGAGGGTGAACGCCACATCGGCGAGGTCCGGTTCGCGCGCGGCCAGCCGGCCGGCGAGCCGGGCCGCGGAGCGGCTGAGGGCCTCGGGGGTGGCGGCGGACAGCAGGACGAGGCGCTCGGCGTCCGGGGCCCGGTCCGGGGCGGCCGGTGCCGGGGGCGGCTGCTCGACGATCACATGGGCGTTGGTGCCGCCGATGCCGAAGGAGCTGACCCCGGCCCGCCGGGGCTCCGGCCCGGTCCACGGGGCCGCTTCGCGGGGCACGTACAGGGGTGAACCCTCGGTCTCCAGCAGCGGGTTGGTGCCGGTGAACCCGGCCACCGGCGGCACCACGCCCTCCTTCACCACCAGCAGCGCCTTGATCAGGGAGGCGACCCCGGCGGCGTTGTCGAGATGGCCGGTGTTGGCCTTGAGGGCGCCGACGGCCACCTGGCCGGGGGCCGCTCCCGCCCCGGCGAGCGCGGCGGACGCCGCGGACCACTCCAGGGGGTCGCCGACCCGGGTGCCGGTGCCGTGCGTCTCCAGATAGCCGATCGAGGCGGCGTCCACGTCGGCGGCCAGCAGCGCCGCCCGGATGACGGCTTCCTGGCCGGTGACGGAGGGCGCGTAGTAACCGGCCTTGGCCGCCCCGTCGTTGTTGACCGCGGTGCCGAGCAGCACACCGTACGGGTCGGGGCCGTCCTCCAGGGCGTCCGCGAGCCGCCGGAGGACCACGCAGGCCACGCCGGAGCCCGCGACCACGCCGTCGGCGCTCTCGTCGAAGGGCCGGCAGCGGCCGGACGGGGAGTGGATGCCACCGGGCACGTGCAGCTGTCCGGCCTGCGGGAAGGGGATTCCGGCGGCGACGACGAGAGCCTGGTCGCAGTCGCCGTTCAGCAGTGCCTGGCAGGCCAGGTGCACGGCGACCAGCGAGGAGGAGCAGGCGGTCTGCACGGCCAGCGCGGGCCCCGTCAGACCGAGCTTGTAGGAGATGAGGCTGGCCATGAAGTCCGGTTCCGTGCCGTGCACGGCGTCCTCCAGGGTCAGCGGGTCGAGCGCGCCGCTCCGCACCATGCTGCGGAGATAGCCGCTGCCGCTGGCCGAGGCGTACACCCCGGTGGACACCCGCTCCTCCAGCGGCCCGGCGCCGGCGTCCTCCAGGGCCGACCAGGCGACCTCCAGCATCAGCCGGTGCTGCGGGTCCATCAGCTCGGCCTCGCGCGGGCTGACCCGGAACACCGTGTTGTCGAACCGGTCGGCGTCGTCGAGATGGCCGTGCACCGGCACGTAGTCGGGGTCGTCCACCAGGCTCCGGGGCACACCCGCCCCGATCAGCTCGTCCCGGTCGTAACGCCGGGTGAGGACCCGGCCCTCGGTCAGGGCGGTCCACCACTCCTCGGTGTCCGCCGCGCCCGGGAAGCGGCCGGACATGCCGGTGACGGCGATGTCAAAGGAACGGTCGCGAGCCATCGAACCACCTTCGGTCGGCGAGGTGCGCCCTCTGCGGGGCCTGGTTGCCGGACCCGGTCCGTGCCGCGTGCCTCGGATCGTCCGGCGCGTACGGACGTCATATTGCCAGGCGAGGCATTAAATGACAACCTATTGGCAATAGTTGGCAACACGCGTAGTGGTCCCACCCCGGGGCCCGGCCCCGGGGGCCGTCCCGTGCCCCGGCCCGAGGCCCCCGGTGGGCGGCCCCGGCCGGACCGCGGCCGTCCTGCCGCGGCCCACCTCGCGGACCGAGTACGAGAGGAGCGGGACGACGTGCGACCCGATCCGGAGTGGACCGCCGGCCCCCCGCGCACCGCGCCCGGCGAGGGCCTGCACCAGACAGTCGCCCGGCTGGCACGGGCGCGCCCGGCCGCCGTCGCGCTCGTCGCGGGCGACCGCCGCACCACCTACGAGGAACTCGACCGCACCGCCGACGCCTGGGCGGCACGCCTGGCCGCGGACGGCGTCGCGCCGGGCGATCTCGTACCGGTGCTGCTGCCCCGCGGCACCGAGCTGGTCACGGCGCTGCTCGCGGTGCTCAAGACCGGCGCCGCCTACGCCCTGCTGGACCCGGACTGGCCCGCCCGGCGGCTCGGTGACGTACTGGCGGACCTGGCCCCGCCGCTGTTGGTCGGCGCCCCGGACGCGGCGGAGCACGGGCTGCCGGTGTGGTCCCCGCCCGCCGGGCCGGCCGTCCCGGACCCCGCGTTCCGGCCCGCCGCCGTCCCCGGCTCGCACCCCGCCTGTGTCTTCTTCACCTCCGGCACGACGGGCCGCCCCAAGGGCGTGCTGACCCCGCACCGGGCGACCGCGCGCCTGTTCCGGCCCGGCGGCTTCGCCCGGTTCGGCCCCGGCTCCGTGGTGCCGCTGGCCGCGCCCGCTCCCTGGGACGCCTTCTCGCTGGAGCTGTGGTCGGTCCTCCTCAGCGGCGGCACCTCGCTGATCGTCGAGGACCCCTACCTCTCGCCCGCCGCCCTGCGCGACGGCGTCACCCGGCACGGCGCGGACACCGTCTGGCTCACCAGCAGCCTGTTCAACCTGGCCGTCGACGAGGACCCGGACGCCTTCACCGGGCTGCGCCAGGTCATGACCGGCGGCGAGCGCCTCTCCCCCGCCCATGTCCGCCGCTTCCTGCGCCGCCACCCCGGGATCACCCTGCTCAACGGCTACGGACCGGTCGAGAGCACCGTCTTCGCCACCACCCACCGCATCACGGAGGCCGACTGCGAGCGGCCCGACGGGATCCCGCTGGGCCGGCCGGTCCCCGGCACCGGGGTGCACGTGCTGGACGGCTCCCGTCCCTGCGCCGCCGGGGAGACCGGCGAGATCTGCCTCTCCGGCGAGGGCCTGGCCCTGCGCTATCTCGGCGATGCGGCCCGTACGGCGGAGAAGTTCACCGTCGTACGGATCGACGGCGCGGAGACCCGGGTCTACCGCACCGGTGACCTCGGCACCGTGGACCCGGACGGGCTGCTGTGCTTCCGCGGCCGGGCCGACCGGCAGCTGAAGATCCGCGGGCACCGCGTCGAACCGGCCGAGGTGGAACGCCAGCTGGAGCAGCTGCTGCCCGGCGTCCGCTCCTGCCGGGTGCTGGCCCGCCCGGACGCCACCGGCACCACCCGGGAACTGGTGGCCTTCTGCCGGCCCGTCGTGCCCGGCGACCCGCTGCCGGACGCGGCACGCGTGCTGCGCTCGGCCCTGGTGTCGTACCAGCGGCCGGCCGCCGTGGTGAGCGTGGACACCTTCCCCGTGACCGACCGCGGCAAGCTCGACGAACGCGCGCTGCTCGCCCTGGCGCCGCCCGCCGGGCACGGCGGTGAACCGGGCGCCGCGGACGCCCCGCCGCCCGGCGCAGGGTCCGGGGACGCCGGGCGGGATGCCGCCCGCGGCGGCAGCGGGGCCGTGACCGGCGGCACGGCGAGCAGCGACGCGGGGAGCGGCCCGCGGGACGCGACCACGGCCGCCGTCGCCGAGGTCTTCGGCACGGTCCTCGGCCGGAACGGCGTCCCCCTCGACGTGCCGTTCGTGGAACTCGGCGGCACCTCGCTGGGGGCCGGCCGGGTGTGCGCCCGGCTCTCCCGCCGGCTCGGCCGCCCCGTGCCGGTCTCCCGGCTGCACCGCCATCCGACGGCCCGCGCGCTCGCCCACTGGCTGCGCACGACCACCCCGCCCGCCGCGCCCGCGCCGGACCCCGCCGGCCCCGGTCCCGACCCGTCGGACGTCCCCCTCTCCCCCCTCCAGATCGTGTACCTCACCCGGCAGGCCGCCGTCCCCGCCGACCGGACGGGGCACTGCCTGGTCGCCTGGACCGTCGAGGGCGACCTCGACCGGGCCGCACTGGAGGCGGCCGTCGCGGAGGTGCACCGGCGGCACGAACCGCTGCGCGCCGCCTACGTCCTGGACCCCCGGCCCGCAGCGAGGCTCACCGACGTACCCGCTCCGCCCCTGGAGGTGCTGCCCGCCCAGCCGTCCACCGAGGCGGCGGTGCGGGCGCTGCGCGCCGAGCTGTCCGACGCGCTGGAACTGGACCTCGGCGAGGTGTGGCGGACCGCCCTGGTGCCGGTGGCCGGCGGGCACACCGCGGTGTTCGGGTGCGTGGTGCACCACATCGCCTTCGACGGCGCCTCCGAATCGGTGCTGGCCCGGGAACTCTCGGCCGGATACGCCGCGGCCCGCGGGACGGCACCGGCGCCCGCGGCGCCCCCGCCACCGTCCCTGGCCGCCGTCCACCGGGACCGCGCCGCGCTCCTCGCGCAATCGGACCTCGCGGCCCAGCGCGACCTGCTCGTACGGGAGCTGGCGGGCGTCCCGGAGATCCACTGGCCCCCCGGGCCTCCCGGCGCGTCCGGCCCTCCCGGCGCGTCCGGCGGCTGGGGCGACTTGGGCGACTTGGGTACGACCGGTGGCTTGGGTACGCCCCGTGGCCTCGGCACAACCGGTGGCCTCGGCACAACCGGCACGACCGGCACAACCGGCGGGTCCGGCGGGTCCGGCAGGTCCGGCACGCCGGGTGCCGCCGGCGTCTCCGGCGATTTCCGCGCGGCCGGCACGCCGGGTGCCCCCGGTGACTTCCGTGCGGCCGGCACGCCCGTTGCCCCCGGTTCGTCATCCGGTTCCTCCGGCACGCCCGTTGGCGCCGGCCGCCGCGCCGCGGATCCGTCCGCTCCCGGCGGCGAGCCCGGCCCCGTGGTGGTGCGGCTGTCCCCGGCCGCGCTCGCCGAGGCCGACGCCGAGGCGGCCCGTGCGGGGGTGACCCGTTTCGTGGTGCTGCTCTCCCGGTGGGCCGCGAGCCTCGCCGAGGTGACCGGCCGTACCGACTTCGCGGTGGGCGTCCCCGTGTCCCGGCGGGACAGCCCCGGCCTGGAGCGGGCCGTCGGCTGCCACATCGGCATGCTCTGCCTCCGGATGCGCGGCCCGGCCCTGGACGACGGCCCGGACGCCGTCGCGGACACCGGCCGGATCGTCGCCCGGGCCATGGCCGCGCAGGACGTCTCGTTCACCGATGTGCTGGGACTGGTCGACCCGCCGCGCACCGGCCGGCCACCGCTCTACCAGACGCTCTTCGCCCTCCAGGACAACCCCGCGCCGCTGCTCGACCTCGGCGGAACACGCACCCGGTTCCTCCGGGGGCCCTATCTCGACCTGCCCCTCGAACTCCACGCCGAGCTGTGGCCCGAGGAGGACCACGGCCTGCGACTGGAGATCTCGTACCGCCCGGAGGCGGTCCCGGCGGACACCGCACGGGCGCTCGCCGAGCACTTCGCCGCCCGGGCGCACCTCACCGCGCCAGGAGTGACGCCATGACGACCACCACCGTGCTGCCCGACCAGCCGCTCGACGAACTGCCCGGCGCCGACCGGCTCCTCGACCCGGCCCTGCACGCGGAGGGCGATCCGCACGCGGTGTGGCGCCGGATGCGCGAGCACGCCCCGGTGCACCGGCACGAGCCCGGAGAGATGCCCGCGTTCTGGTCACTGACCCGCTACGAGGACGTCCGCACCGTCTACCGCGACCCCGCGGCGTTCAGCTCGCGCCACGGCGTGCTGCTGCGCCCGGCCGCGCTCGGCGAGGACCCCGGCGGCGGACTGACCCTCGCGCTGACCGATCCGCCCCGCCACAAGCAGCTGCGCTCCCTCATGGCGGACTGGTTCCACACCCGGGCCGTGCGCGGCCTGGAGGACCCGATCCGTGCCACCACCCGCACCGTGCTCTCCCGCGCCCTGGAGCTGGGGTCGTGCGACATCGTGCACGACATCGCCGGACGGCTGTCCCTGTACGTCATCAGCGGCATCCTCGGTGTTCCGGAGGAGGACCGGGAGGCCCTGTACCGCTGGACCGACGAGGCGTTCGAGGCCCATGTCTCGCTGGCCGCGCACCCGCGCATCGTCGAGTACTTCATGGAGCTGCTGTACCGGCGCATGGAGGAGCCCCGGGACGACCTGGTCAGCTCGCTGGTGCACGGCACCGTGAACGGCGAGCTGCTCACCGAGGAGGAACTCCTCCTCAACTGCGAGAACCTCATCGGCGCCACGGAGAACGGACGGCTGGCCCTCATCGGCGGTGTGCTCGCCTTCCTCGAACACCCCGGCCAGTGGCGGCGGCTGCACGAGGACCGCTCCCTGCTGCCCGGCGCCGTGGAGGAGGTGCTGCGCTGGACCTCCAGCGCCACGCACAGCATGCGCACCGCCACCCGGCCGTACGAGATCCGCGGGCGGCGCGTCGAACCCGGCGACCGGGTCGTGCTGTGGCTGCCCTCCGCGAACCGGGACGAGGACGTCTTCGCCGACCCGTACACGTTCGACATCGCCCGCCGCCCCAACCGCCACATCGCCCTGGCCGCCGGTGAGCACTACTGCATCGGCAGCACACTGGCCCGGACCGAGCTGCGGCTGCTGTTCACGGAACTGCTCGACTCCGTGGCCGCGATGGAGCTGGACGGCCCCGTGACCCGGCTGCGTTCGATCGCCGTCAACGGCCCCGCGTCACTGCCCGTACGGCTCACCGCCCGCTGACCGGCGCGCGGCCGCACACACGGACCCGCGCGCGGACCGGTACGCGGAGGCGCGCACGGCGAGGGGCACGGCAAGGCCTGCACGGCGAAACGCGCACGGCGGGGCACGCACGCGCACGCCCTCGGCACGCGGCCACACCGCGCACGACCGGAGACGTACGACCGCACCACCCGCGCCCCTGTCCGCCGCGCACCCGCACCCACTCACCCCCACACCACACCCGCACCCGCACCACCACCCGCACCACCACATCCCGAAAGGAATCGAGGCTGCCATGACACACCCGACGCACCGGCCGACCGGCCCGCAGGGAAGGCTCAGTTACATCTCCGCCCCGGAGGGCGTGCACCCCAGCTCCGGATACAGCCATGTGGTGACCGGCCCCGGCCGGGTCGCCGCGATCGCCGGGCAGATGCCGTTCGACGAGCAGGGCCGGCTCGTCGGCGACAAGGACCCGGGCGCCCAGGCCCGCCAGGTGTTCGCCAACATGCGCGGCTGCCTGGCCGCCGCCGGGGCCACGTTCGACGACGTCCTCAAGCTGACGTACTACGTGACCGACGCCGGCCACATCCCCGCCATCCTCGCGGCCCGTGACGAGTTCGTCGACACCGAGCACCCGCCCGCCAGCACCGTCGTCCAGGTCGTGGCCCTCTACCGGCCGGACCTGCTGCTGGAGGTGGACGCGTTCGCCCTCGTCGGCGACACGGCGACGGCAGGTGCGGCATGACCGCGCCCGCCGTCACACCGCCCGGCGGCGACCGGCTGCGGCCGCCGCCCCTGGACCGCGAGCTGGCCGGACCGCTGCGCGCCGTCCTGGACTCCATGCCGATGCCGCTGACACCGGGCCTCATCGCGGACCGGCGCCGGCGCAGCGCGGCGGGCCGGCTGACGGACGAGCAGATACGGCGCGGCGGGGCGTTCGACACCGAGGAGCTGACGGTGCCCGGGCCGGCCGGCTCGCCCGGCCTGCCGCTGCTGGTGTGCCGGCCGACGTCGGTTCCCGTGCCGCTCGCGACGATTTACCACACCCACGGCGGCGGCATGGTCGCCGGCAGCCATCGCAGCACCGAGTTGGCCGGAGAGCTGGACCGGGCCGGTGAACTGGGCCTGGCCGTGGTGGCCGTGGACTACCGGCTCGCCCCGGAGCATCCCGACCCGGTGCCCGTGGAGGACTGCTACGCCGGGCTGGTCTGGCTGGCCGGGCACGCCGCCTCGCTGGGGCTGCCGGACCGGATCGTGCTCAGTGGCAACAGCGCCGGGGGCGCGCTCGCGGCCGGACTCGCGCTGCTGGCGCGCGACCGCGGCGGCCCCGTGCCGGTGGGCCAGCTGCTCCAGTTCCCGATGCTCGACGACCGGTGCGACAGCTTCTCGTCCGGGCAGTTGCGCAGCGCGGGCCTGTGGGACGGGCTTTCCAACCGCGCCGGCTGGACCGCGCTGCTCGGCGACCGGCGCGGCACCGGCGCCGTCTGCCCGTACGCCGCCCCGGCGCGCGCCCGGGACGTCTCCGGGCTGCCGCCGGCGTACATCGAAGTCGGCTCCGTGGAGGCGCTGCGGGACGAGGGTGTCGACTACGCCTCCCGCATCTGGCGTACCGGAGGTCAGGCGGAACTGCACGTGTGGTCGGGCGCTTTTCACAGCTTCGACGAGTGGGTTCCGGACGCCGTCGTGTCCCGGGCCGCGCACAACGCCCGTGTGGCCTGGCTGCGCCGGGTTCTGGATCTTCCCGGCAAGAGCTGAACCCTGGAGTCAACTCCAACACTCAATATTGCCAAGCTTCTTGGCAACTCTTGCCAAGCGCCGTGCCACCCGGCTAGCGTATGTGTCATCAAGACGGACCGCGCAGTCTTGGACGACAGCCATCCAAAGCCATTCCCAGGGGGAATCTGTCATGCGCACGATAATCCGCACCGCTTACTCCATCGCTCTCACCGGCCTCGTCCTCTCGGCGCTGGCCGTCGTGACGACCGACGGCATCGACTGGCCGCAGCAGCAGGTCGTCTCCGCCTCCACCCCGGGTGACCCGGGCATCGACTGGCCGCAGGCACAGGCCGACGGCGAGCCCGGCAACCCCGGCATCGACTGGCCGTAACCGCGCCGCGCGCCACGGGCACCACCCCACCCCCGCTCCCACCGCACACCCCCGGCTCCGGCCTCGGATGGGAGCGCTCCCGCATCGTGTTTCCCCATCCGTCGGCGGGGCCCTCACCGGCCCCGCCGACGCACTTCCTCACCAGGAGCAGACATGAGCGACGTCAAATTCAGCTTCGTCATCCCCTACAAGCAGCGCCTGGACAACATCAAGCTCGCCCTCGCCTCCCTGGCCGAGCAGACGATGGACCGGTCGGAGTTCGAGGTCGTCATCGGGGCGCTGGAGTACTCGCCGGAGTTCGCCGCCGTATGCGAGGAGTACGCCGACCGCCTCGACATCGTCGCCGTCATGTCGGGCGTCGAGTGGAATGTCTGCCGCGCCCGGAACCTCGCCCTGCGCAATGCGAACGGCCAGGTCATCGTGGTGCTCGACGCCGACATGGTGGTCCCTCCGACCTTCCTGCGGAACCTGTACGACCGCTACTACCGGCACGGCCAGAACATCTGCGTCGTGGGCCAGATGATCGGCTACGAGGACGTCTTCCGCAGCGAGATCGAGAGCGTCGAGACCCGCCCGTACAGCCACTACCGCAAGGCTCTCGCACAGCTGGAGTCGCAGGACCAGGTCCTGATGGACAACCGGTGGACTCCTGAATACGCCTCGGCGTTCGCCCGCTTCCCCTGGGTCCAGGCGTGCACGGCGCTCGTCGCGGTGCCGGCGCAGACCGTCCGGGAGCACGACCTCACCTTCGACGAGGGCTTCCGCGGCTGGGGCCCGGAGGACCAGGAGTGGGCCCGCCGGATCTCCCGCAGCGGCACCCCCATCGTCCTCGGCGAGCAGGTCTACGGCCTGCACCTCCCGCACGTCCGCAGCATGACCACCCAGAACCACACCGAGACCCTGAACTGGCGCTACTACCTCTCCAAGTGGCCCGAGCTGGACGTCGAGGTGTCCCTGGCCTACGAGCAGCTGGAGGCCGACCGGCTCTTCCCCGAGATCGAGCGGGAACTCGCCGAGCTGGTCGCCGGGGCGGGCGGGCTGCGGCCCGGTGTCGTGCGCGGACAGATGGGCGGCCGCAGCGTGCTGACCGTCGGCGCCCTCGTCGACGAGGCCACCCGCACCCCCGCGCCGGAGATCATCGCCGGTTACGACACCGGGGCCGTCCTGGAGGTGCTGCCGCTGGTGGGCCTGGCCCTGCCGTACGAGGACGACAGCGTCGACGAGTGCCGCGTGCTGGCTCCGGTGGCGGGGCTGAGCGAGCAGTTCCGGGACACCGCCGTCCGGGAGGCGGAGCGCGTCTCCCGGAAGCTGGTGCTGCCGGCAGGCGCCTAGTCACGCCGGGTTCAGCGCGTGTCAATTTTCGTCAACTCCGACCGGACAACATGTCAACATGTTGTCCGGTCGGCGGCATCTCGGCATCTTCGGCAGTTACAGCTTCCCAACCAGAGGTGATTTCCGTGGAGCAGCGAACAGTGGGCAGGACCGGGCAGCGGCTGTCCGTCGTCGGTCTCGGCACCTGGCAACTCGGTGCGGACTGGGGCGATGTGGCGGAGCGCGACGCCATGGCCGTGCTGGAGGCGGCGGTCGAGTCGGGGGTGACCTTCCTCGACACGGCGGACGTGTACGGCGACGGCCGCAGCGAGCGTCTCATCGGCGCGTTCCTGAAGGGCATCGGCGCCGAGCGGGCGCGGGACGTCCTCGTCGCCACCAAGATGGGCCGCCGCGCCGTGCAGGACCCGTCCGAGTTCACCCTGGACAACTTCCGGACCTGGACCGACCGTTCCCGGGAGCATCTGGGGGTGGACACCCTCGACCTGGTGCAGCTGCACTGCCCCCCGACGCCCGTGTTCTCCTCCGGCGCGGTGTACGACGCGCTGGACACCCTCGTCGACGAGCGCCGCGTCACCGCGTACGGCGTGAGCGTCGAGACCTGCGACGAGGCGCTGGCCGCGATCGCCCGGCCGGGGGTCGCGTCCGTACAGATCATCTTCAACCCGTTCCGGCTCAAGCCGCTCGAGCGGGTGCTGCCCGCCGCGCGGGCCGCGGGCGTCGGCGTCATCGCCCGGGTGCCGCTGGCCTCCGGCCTGCTGTCGGGCCGGTACGGGCCCGACACCGTCTTCGCCGCCGACGACCACCGCACCTACAACCGCGACGGCTCCTCGTTCGACGTCGGCGAGACGTTCTCCGGTGTGGACTACGCCACCGGGGTCGCCGCGGCCCGTGAGTTCGCCGGGCTGGCCCCCGACGGGGCGACCCCGGCCGCGACGGCGCTGCGCTGGATCGTCCAGCAGCCCGGCGTCACCTCCGTGATCCCCGGCGCCCGCGACGCCGGCCAGGCGCGCGCCAACGCCGCCGCCGCGGACCTGCCCGCGCTGCCCGGCTCCACCCTGGCGGCCGTCCGCGACCTGTACGACCGGCGGATCCGTGCCCAGGTGCACGACCGCTGGTGACCCGAGCACCCGCTCCCGCTCCCGTATCGAAAGGTTCTCCATGTGCGCAGCCCGCATGCACGCCGATGAGGCGGACATCGGTGTGTCCCTCGTACGCCGTCTGATCGGCGAGCAGTTCCCGCAGTGGTCCGGCCTGCCGGTCGTACCGGTCGAGTCCGCCGGGACGGACAACGCGATGTACCGGATCGGTGACGGCCTCGCCGCCCGGTTGCCCCGGATCGAGGGGGCCGTCGGCAATGTGGCGGCGGAGCAGCGCTGGCTGCCCCGGCTGGCGCCCGAGCTGCCGGTGCCCATCCCGGAGCCGGTCGGCCGCGGGCGGCCAGGCGCCGGCTACCCCTGGGAGTGGTCGGTCTTCCGCTGGCTGGAGGGCGAGAACCCGGTCGTCGGGCGGCTCGCCGAGGCGGAGCTGCTCGCCAAGGACCTGGCGGAGTTCGTCGCGGCCCTGCGCCGGGTGCCCGCCGACGGCGGGCCGCCGTCGGGGCGCGGCATGCCCCTGGCGGAGCGGGACGCCCCGACGCGGGCCGCGATCGAGGCGCTGGACGGCATGATCGACACCCGGGCGGCGACCGCCGTGTGGGAGGAGGCGCTGGCGCTTCCCGAGCGGTCCGGTCCGCCGGTCTGGTCCCACGGGGACCTGTCGCCGGGGAACGTCCTGCTGACCGGCGACCGGCTGAGCGGCGTCATCGACTTCGGCGGCGTGGGCGTGGGCGACCCGACGGTGGACCTGATCCCGGCCTGGAACCTGCTGCCCGCGGGCGCGCGGTCCGCCTTCCGCGCGGCCCTGTGCGCCGACGACGTGACCTGGGCGCGCGGCCGGGGCTGGGCGCTGTCGATCGCGCTGATCCAGCTGCCGTACTACAAGGACACGAATCCTGCGCTGGCGGCCAACTCCCGGCATGTCATCGCGGAGGTCCTGGCGGACGCCGCCGGCTGACGGGCTGACAGCGGACACCGGACGGCCCCGGCGCCTGTGCGCCGGGGCCGTCCGGTGTCCGTGCGTCGCGGCCGGTCACCCGGCGATGTCCGCCAGGCTGCGTTCGAGCCGGTCGGTGATGAATTCGGCCCCCTCGGCGTCGAGGATCAGCGGCGGCGCGATCAGCACGGCCTTCCCCTCGGGCCCCTGCGGGCGCAGCAGCAGCCCGCGGGCCTGGGCGCGGGCCAGCAGGGCGGCGGCGGTGTCCCCGGACCGGGTCTCCACCACCACGGCCAGGCCCGTGCCGCGGACGTCGGTCACCTCGTCGGCGCCGGTCAGCCCGGCGAGCCTGGCCCGCAGATAGGTGCCGTAGTGCTCGGCCCGGGCCACCAGGTTCTCCCGGTCGAGCACGTCGAGCGTGGCGAGCGCGGCGGCGCAGGCCACCGCGTGACCGGAGTTGGTGTGCCCGTAGCGGATGCCGCCCAGGATCGGGTCGCGGCCGAAGCTCTCGTGGATGCGCTGCTGCACGGTCACGGCGGCCAGCGGGACGTAACCGCTGGTCAGTCCCTTGCTGGTGATGAGGATGTCCGGTTCGACGTCCTCCCGCCGGCAGGCGAACATCCGGCCGCTGCGCCCGTACGCCGTGAACACCTCGTCCAGGACGAGGAGCGTGCCCCGGGCGTCGCAGAGGTCCCGCAGGCCGCGCAGGAAGCCGGGCGGCAGCACGATGCCGCCGCCGACGTTGAGGAACGGCTCGACCACCACGGCGGCGGGCACGTCGTCCGGGTCGTCGCCGATGGCCTTCTCGAAGGCGTCCAGGAGCAGCGGCAGCGACTCCGGGCGCCGGGCCTCGGCCGCGGTGACCGGCAGCTCCACCCGGGTCACCGGGAGCGGGGAGCGGAAGGGGTGGGCGACCCGGGGCAGGGCGGACAGGTCGCGGCTGAGCAGGGTCGCGCCGTGGTAGCCGAGGGCGAAGGTCACCATCCGGGAGCGCGGGGTGCCGACGTGCTGCCAGTAGCCGGCGGCGATCAGCATGGCGGCGTCGAAGCCCTCGGAGCCGCTGTTGACGAAGAGGGTCCGGGACAGCTCGGGGGGCAGATAGCCGGCCAGCCGCTCGGCCAGCCGGCCGGCCGGCTCGTGGCTGCCCCGGGACAGGTCGAAGTGGTGCAGCCGGCCGAGCTGGCGGGTGACGGCCGCGGTCACCTCGGGGTGGGCGTAGCCGCAGATGGCGCTGAGCGCCGAACTGGTGCCGTCGACGTATTCGTTGCCGTCGGCGTCCCAGACCCGGTAGCCCTCACCGTGGGTGAGCATCAGCTCCGACCGGTCGGCCGTCAGCGGTGTCCAGGTGTGCCACAGGTGGCGCCGGTCGCGGGCCCGGGCCGTCTCCGTGCTCCGGACCTTCGTGTCGCTCTCGGTAGTCATGGCTCGCGTGCCTCCGCAGGCTCGTCGTCGTTCCGCTTGGGCTGGTTGCTGGTTCCTGCCGGTCCGTGCCGGATCCCGGTCTGCGCCGCCGGCGCCCGTCGCCGGGTGCCGGTCGCCGGCCGGCGACCGGGACCGTTCACACCGGGGTCACGACGCGGCACGAGACCCGCTCGGCCTCCTTCAGCACGGCCTCCCGGTACTCCTCGGCCAGCCGCAGGACGGGCGGCAGGAGCCGGCACTCCTGGACGCTGCCCTCGTCGAACGGCAGCGCGAATCCGACCAGCGGGAGCACCCGGTCCGGCGCGCCGGTGTCGAACAGGGCGCCCGTCTCGGGGTCGTCGAGCCGTCCGCGCTCGTCGACGACGGCTCCGAGGAGCAGGGTGTCGGCCCCGCCCACGGTGCCGCGGGCGACCGCCAGCCGCCGTCCGCCGCCGCCGGCGGCCCGGGACGCTTCCCGGGCGGCGTCGGGATAGCGTCGGTTGGTCTCCCAGCAGTCGAAGCGCCGGTACATCTCGACGTCGAGCACGGGCCACTTGGCGAGGAAGTGTCTCTTGTTGGCGTCGAAGGTCCGGAAGTTCTCGGAGACGTCGCGGGCGTGCGGCAGGTGCAGCCCGAACACGTCCTCGCCGCGCACGATCGGGGTGCCGCCGGCCTGGACGCGGTAGCCCCACTCCTGGTCCTCGCCTCCCCAGCCGCGGAACTCCTCGTCGAAGTAGAGGTCCTGGCGCCGGACGGTCGCGGCGTTCACGGCAAGGAAGCCGGTCCACACGATGGTCCAGGGCAGGACGACCGGTTCGAAGAGCCAGCGCCGGTCGCGGCGCACCCCGGGGGTCGCCTCCAGGTCGGCGAGGATCTCGCGGAAGTGGGTGTGCTCCGGGAGGTCCCCGGTCTCGGCGGGGGCGTCGGTGCGGCCGTCGTGGCCGATCAGCTGCCCCAGCACGCAGACGTTCCCGCCGTCCGCGTAGTAGCGGTCGTACAGCGAACTCAGGCAGCCCCGGGGCAGCGCCACGTCCGCGTCGAGGAGGACGACGACCTCGCCGGAGGCCTGCCGGATCGCCAGGTTCCGGGCGCGGCCGATGTTCCACTCGCCGCCCGCCATCACCGTGACGATGTTCAGCCGTCCGGCGAACTCCTCGACCAGGGAGAGGTACTCGTGTGCGTACTCCAGAGCGCCGACGACCACCTCGAACCGGTCGGCGGGCAAGGTCTGCTCCGCGAGCGAGGCAAGGACGACCCGGAGGTTGCGGAGCCGCTGCTTGTAGGGGATCACGACGCTGAACTGCAACTCGCTCATCACTGCTCCTTGTTCGGACCGGGTGTCCGGCCCGGCCGGGAGTCCGCCCGCACCGGGGGGACGGGATCTGACCGAACATAATGTTGCCTAATATTGCCTAGCTTGGCAATACTTGGCATCATGGTGCCGGAGCACTTCTCCGACCGGAAGGAACGCCATGGCACAGGATTCGATCGGCGTCGTCACCGTGACGCGCGGACGGGCGGCGCGGATCCTCCCCCGTTCGATGCTGTCGGTGTACCGCCAGGACTACGGCGGCCCGCTGGAGCACGTCATCGTGGTCGACGACAAGGACCCGGAGACGGTCGCCGTCGCCTCGACGGCCCCCACCCGTCCCGGACTGCGGGTCGTCGTGCGGGAGGTGCCGCGGCCGCCCGCCGAGGTCGACGAGCCGCCGGGCGACAAGCGCCGCGTCTACCCGCGGCTGTCCCGGCTGTTCAACGCCGGGGTGCGCGCCTCGTCGGCCGACTGGATCGCCTTCCTCGACGACGACAACGAGTTCGAGCCCAACCATCTCCGCAGCCTGATGGAGTGCGCCCGGGCGCACGGCGTCCAGGTCGCCCACTCCGGCCGGACCATGTGGCGCCACGACGGCACCCCGTATCTCGACCAGGCCTGGCACACCGTCGACGACCCGCGCGAGGCGGCGCGGATCTACGACGTGATGTGCGACAAGGGCGTCCGCATCCGCGGCACCCATCTGATGATGGACCGCGCCGACCCGGTCCCCCCGGGCGCGGCCTTCCACACCAGCAGCGTGATGCGCCCGGAGGACCCCGTGGCGCTCGTCGACCAGAGCGTCTGGCTGATACGCCGCGAGCTGCTGCTGCGGCTGCCGATCCCGGAGACCTTCTCCGAGGAGGAGCACGCGGCGAACACCGCGCCCGACGACAAGCTGCTCAGGACGATGCTGGACAACGAGATCCCCATGGTCTCCACCGGTCTGGCCACCGTCCGCTACTACCTCGGCGGCGTGTCCAATCCGCACACCGTCGAGCGCCGCGAACCGGTCCCGGCCCTCGGTGCCTGACCGCACCGGACCGGCGCCCGCCCCGGCGCACCCGCGCCGCCGCTGAGCGGCGCGGGCACCACCCCGCTCACAACCACCCGTCACACCAAGGGAGAACCGATATGCGCAGCAACTCCGCCACCCGCAAGCTGTCCCTCCGGACGCTGTCGTTCCTGAGCCTCGCGGGCCTCGCCCTCGCCGCCGGTGCCACCCCGGCGGTCGCGGACACCGCCTCGGCCGAGGCGGACGCCTGCCCGTTCACCGACACCCTCTGCCTGTTCGAGGGCACCGACTACACCGGTGAGCGCTTCAACGTGCGGTCGATGGTCCCCGGACAGGCCGTCTGCGTCGACCTGGTGTCCCACAACTACGCCGGCCGGGCCCACTCGGGCATCAACACCAACAGCAGAACGGCCGTCCTCTACAGCGGCCAGGACTGCACCGGCACCGGCTACCCGATCTCCGGCAGCGTGCCCTCGTTCAACTTCGCCGCGCAGAGCGTGCGGGTCTACTGACCCAGGGCAACGCGAACGGCGGCGGTGG
>NZ_WHPN01000283.1:20443-76240 GCF_009735685.1 Streptomyces lycii
CCCGGCCGCCGGTCGGTGTCGCACCGTCCGAACCGGCCGCCGGGCGGGGCCCTCAGCCGGCCACGGGTGCCGCCAGCGTGTCCTGGATCAGCGTGTACGGGGGCCGCGGGACCAGGTAGAAGTGGTCACCCCGCACCGTCCGCTGCCGGAATCCGCCCCGGGTCAGCTCCCGCCACGGCCGCCGGTCGGCGTCCGCGTCGGCGTCCCCGGCGATCGCCGTCACCGGGCAGCGCAGCACCGGTTCGGCGGACGGGCCGTAACCGTGGAACATCCGGCCGTCGGCGCGGACGTACGGCAGGACCAGTTCCTGGAAGTCCGGGTCGGCCGCCAGCTCGGGGTCCGTGCCGCCGAGCCGGAGCAGCTCAGCGACGACCTCGGCGTCGTCCTCCGCCTCCAGCGCCCGCTGCTCCTCCTCGGTGGGCGGCGGCGGGTACGGGGCGTCGCGGGACCCGGAGGCGAACAGATGCGCGACGGTGACGCCCCGGGCCTCCAGTGCCCGTGCCGTCTCCAGCGCCACCGCCGCCCCCATGCTGTGCCCGAACAGGGCGACGGGGCGGTCGGCCACCTGCTCCACCGCGTCCGCGACCGACCGCGCGAGCACCCGCAGGTCCGTGGGGACCGGCTCGGCGATCCGCTCGGCCCGCCCCGGGTAGCGCACGGCGAGCACCTCCGTGCCCGGCAGCCCGGCGGCCCAGTCGCGGAAGAAGGAGGCGGAGCCCCCGGCGTGCGGGAAGCAGACGAGCCGCTGCCGCGGGTCCGGGACGGGGCGCGCGCACTGCAGCCAGATGCCGGCGTCCGTCGTCACTTCGCCACCCCCTGCTGCGCCCGCTGCCGCCGTGCCCGCAGCGCGTCGGCCCGGCGGGTGGACGCCCGCCCGGCGTCGGAACCGGCCCCGCCCGCCCCGCCGCCGTCGCGGATCAGCGCCCGCTGCTCGCTGACGGTGGTGTGCCGGAAGAGCGCGA
The DNA here is from genome assembly GCF_009735685.1 of Streptomyces lycii. GTDB lineage: Bacteria > Actinomycetota > Actinomycetes > Streptomycetales > Streptomycetaceae > Streptomyces > Streptomyces lycii. The sequence goes on from NZ_WHPN01000283.1 coordinate 21,406, forward strand.
CGACCGCCGGCCGGTGGCCCGTATGGCGTTCCAGGGCGTCCTGGAGCCGGAACATCGCCAGCGAGTGGCCGCCCATGTCGAAGAAGTTGACCTCCGTGGGCACCTCCCGCACCCCGAGGACCTCCGCCCAGGCGGCACTGATCCGCGCGGTGAGGTCGTCGGCGGACCCGGAGCCCTGCGCGGGCGCCGGTGCCTGCTCCCGCGCGGGTGCCGGGGCGGCGTCCGCCTCGTCCGCGCGCTCCCGCAGCCGCGCCCGGTCGGCCTTGCCGTTGACCGTGCGCGGAAAGTCGCCGAGCACGGTGATCCGTGCGGGCACCATGGCGGGCGGCAGCCGGTCGGCCAGCTGCTCCCGCAGGGCGGCGGCGTCCGGGGCGGACGGCGCGATCACGAATGCGGCCAGTCCGGTGCCCGTCCGGTTCGGTACGACGACGGCCTCCCGGACCCCGGTCAGCGAGCACAGCGCGGTCTCCACGGCGCCGAGTTCGACCCGGTGGCCGCGGATCTTGACCTGGTGGTCGCGGCGGCCGAGGAAGGCGAGGGTGCCGTCGGCGTTCCAGCGGGCGAGGTCGCCCGTGCGGTACATGCGCGCCCCCTCCCGGCCCTCGAAGGGGTCGTCGAGGAAGGCGGCGGCCGTGTCGGCGGCGCGGCCGTGGTAGCCGCGGGCGACCCCGGCGCCCCCGATGTACAGCTCGCCCCGCTCGCCCGGGGGCACCGGGCGCAGGGCGTCGTCCAGGACGTAGAGCCGGGTGCCGGGGACCGGCCGCCCGACGGAGACCGGCCCGGGGGTGTCGTAACGCCGGTAGCTGGCCCAGACGGTGGCCTCGGTGGGGCCGTACTCGTTGACCAGGGCGACACCGTCCGGGTGCAGGGCGAAGTGGCGGTCGATCAGGGCCTGCGGGAGCGGTTCGCCGGCGACGATCACCGTCTCCAGCGAGCGCAGCCGGTCCAGGCCGGCGCGTTCGGCGGCGTCGAGCAGCACGCCGTACAGGGACGGCACGCACAGCAGCCGCGTCACCCCGTGCCGGCCGACCAGCTCCGTGAGCCGCGCGGGGTCGCGGACCTCGTCGGCGCCCGCGACGACGAGCGTGCCGCCCGCGGTCAGGGTCCCCCACAGGCCGGCCACCGAGGAGTCGAAGGCGAGCGGCGACACCAGCAGGAACACCGGCTCGCCCGGGTAGACCAGGCGGCGGGCCAGCGTGGAGGAGGCGAGCTGGCGGTGCTCGACCACGACACCCTTCGGCTCACCGGTGCTGCCGGAGGTGTAGATCAGATACGCGGGGTCGTCCCCGGTGACGCGGACCGGTGGCGGGGCGGCCGGTAGGGCGCCCTCCCCGGAGTCGCCGTCCCCGGCGGCGGCTTCGGCGGTGCCGGGCCGCCCGCCGTCCCGGGCCGCCGCCGCCCGCGGGTTCCGGTGCGACGGGTTGCGGGAGCCCGGCCCGTCCCGGTGCTCGGCCGGGACGACCGGCACACCGGTCCGCCCGGCGCGCGGCGCGGTCTCCTCTGTGGCCACCACGGCGGCGGCCCCGGCGTCGGCGAGGACCGCGGCGATCCGCCGGTCCGGGTTCGAGGGGTCCACCGGGAGGTACGCGGCCCCGCTCCGCATGACGCCCAGCACGGCGGCGACCATGGCCGTCGAGGGCTCGGCGAGCACCCCGACGCGGGAACCCCGGCCGACGCCCGCCTCGGCGAGCCGGCCGGCGATCCGGGCGGCCCAGGCGTCGAGTTCGGCGTAGCTGATGGCCTCGCGGCCGCTCCGTACGGCCGTATGCGCGGGGCGCGACCGGGCCAGAGCGGCCACCTGTTCGTGCACGGCGGGGCGGCCTCCCGGGGGCAGTGGTGCGCCGCGTCCCGGTGACAGCGGGTCGCCGGCGGGGCGGCCGGTGTCGCCGCTCCGGATGCGGCTCGCGATGTCGGTGTCCAGTGGTGCGGTCATCGGTACTCCTCTGCTGGGCGTCGGATGCCGGCGCGGCGTGCGTGACACCGCGCGTGCGGTGAGGGGATGAGGTCGGTGAGGTCGGTGAGGTCGGTGAGGTCGGTGAACTCGGTTCGGGCGGTGGCGGATCGGGGGCGGCGGGGTCCGTGGCGGCGGGGGCGGACGCGGGCCGGGGCGGTCAGGCGGCGGGACGGGGACGGGTACGGCCGGCGCGCCGGTCGGCGGCCAGGAGCAGTCCGGTGGCCAGCAGGGTGACGACGCCGAGGGTGCTCCAGTACGCGCTGCCGTCGCCCGCGGCGTACAGGGCGAGGAAGAGCGAGCCGCCGGTGAGGGCGCCGAGCGCCTCGCCCGCGGTCCAGCACAGCTGCCGCAGGTTGAAGGCCTCCAGGCTGGAGCCGATCGGCAGCCCGGCGAAGGCGGTGCTCACCATGGGCCCGAACACCATTTCGGCGACCGCGAACACCGCCACCGCGAGCACCGCGCCGAGGACGGCGGGCAGCCCCAGGCCGAGCACGACGAGGGAGACGCCGAAGAGCAGGTTCGCGCCGCCGAGCAGGACCAGGGGGGTGGCCCCGGACCGCAGGAACCGGGCGGTCACGGCGGTCACCGCGGTCTGGAGCAGCACGATCGCCACGGCGGGGCCGGCGACGAGCGCCGAGCGCAGGGCCGCCGAGGTGAACTCCTCGCCGACGTACAGCACGAAGGCCGAGTAGAACTGGGCGTAGACGAAGGTGCCGAGGAAGCTGACGGCCACCATCCGCGCCATGTCCGGGGTGCGCGCGACACGGAGCAGCACCTGCCGGCCGACCGGCCAGCCACCGGAGGTGGGCGGCGGCTTCCGGCCGCGCGGGACGCCCGGCAGCAGGGTGACGGCGGCGGCCGCGTAGCAGAGCGAGACGACGGCCATGAGCGGCCGCGGATCGGTCGAGGCGTAGAGCAGGTTGGCGACGAACGGGCCGAGGGCCGCGGCGGCGTTGACGGAGATCTGGAGCAGCGAGAAGACCCGGTTGCGGCCGATGTCGTCGCTGATCACCTCGGCGATCAGTACCCGGGAGAGCAGGAAGTGGGTGCTCACCCCGAATCCCGCGAGGATCACCAGCCCGCACAGCGCCCAGTCGGCGCCCGCGTAGGGCAGCAGGCCGAAGGCGACCGCTGAGGTCAGCAGGGCGCCGGCCATGCCGTGGGCGTAGTCGAGCCGGGCCAGCAGGCGGCCGGCGAGGGTGGCGGACAGCCCGGCGGAAGCGGTGTAGCAGAACAGCCCGATGCCGACCACGGCCGTGCCCGATCCCGGTGAGCGGGCGGCGAGCAGCAGGCCGAGCACGGGGATCACGCTGAACAGCCCGAGGCTGCCCAGCAGGGTCTCGGCGGTCAGGGCCGCGGTCGTCCGCCGCGGTGCCGACGGGCCGCTGCCGGGGTGCTCCGCCACGGACGCCGCCGGGCGGGGCACCGGGGTTGGTCGTTTCACGGCTGGCTCCCTCGAAGCCGACTGGCTCCCTCGAACAACGGGACGGGCAGCATCTTGCCAAGGAAGACACACTATTGGCAATATTTGGAAACCAGCAAGGTAAATGATGTCAACTCAAGGGAGACTCTCCGTGCGGACCGCTCCTTACGGAACGTGGCCCTCTCCTGTATCCGCCGCCGAAGCGGCCGCCGGGGAGGCCCTGATCGAGTGGGTCGGCTTCGTCGGTGACGAGGTGTGGTGGGTCGAGAGCCGCCCCGGGGACGGCGGGCGCAGCGCGCTCGTCAGCGGCACCCCGGGCAATACACCGGTCGATGTGCTCGGCCCCGAGTGGAACGTACGCACCAAGGTCATCGAATACGGCGGGCGGCCCTGGCTGCCGCTCGGACCGGAACCGTCGGCGGGTTTCGTCTTCACCCACTGGGACGACCAGCGGGTGTACCGGGCGCTGCCCGGACGCGGCCCGGAGCCGGTCAGCCCCGCCCCGGACCACCCCGCGGGCACCCGCTACTGCGACTTCGCCCGGGTCGGCGACGAGGTCTGGTGCCTGCGCGAAGAGGCCACCGGCCCCGCCGGCACGGAGGTCCGCAGGGACCTCGTCGCCCTGCCCCTGGACGGCGCAGCCGCCACGGACCCCGGGCGGGTACGGGTGCTCGCCGCCAGCCACCACTTCATGACCGGCCCGAAGGTCTCCCCCGGCGGTGACCGGGTGGTCTGGATCGGCTGGGACCACCCGACGATGCCCTGGGACGCCACCGACCTGATGTGCGCCCCGGTCGCCGCCGACGGCACCCTCGGCCCCCCGCGACGCGTCGCGGGCGGGGACGGGATCTCCGTCACCCAGGCCGAGTGGGCCCCCGACCAGCCCGGAGTGCTCTACGTCCTGAGCGACCCCGGCGGCTGGTGGAACCTCCACGAACTCCGCCCGGACGGCACCACCCGGGCGCTGTGTCCCCGCGCCGAGGAGTTCGGCGAGCCGCCGTGGCGCATCGGCAGCCGCTGGTTCGTTCCCGCGGGCGGCGGACGGCTGTTCGTCACCCACGGCACCAGCGAGCGGCGGCTGGCCGTGCTGGACGCCGACGGCTCCCTGCGCGACATCGGCGACCCCTACACCGAGTGGTCCCACCCGGCGACCGACGGCACCCGGGTCGCGGGTGTCGCCGCCGGGCCGCGCCTCCGCCGCCGGGTCGCGCTGGTCGACCCCGGGCGCCCCGGCGCGACCGGCCTGCGCCCCGCGGAGCTGCGGCACGCGGACCATCTGCCCGAGGGCCGGCACACGGTCTTCCGCGGCACGGACGGCGAGGACGTGCACGCCTTCGTCTATCCCCCGCACCACCCCGGCTACCGGGCGCCCGCCGGGGAACTCCCGCCGTTCCTGGTCCAGGTGCACGGCGGCCCGACCACCCGCAGCCAGCTCGTGGTCGACTACCGGATCGCCTACTTCACCAGCCGCGGCATCGGTGTCGTGGACGTGCAGTACGGCGGCTCGACCGGCTTCGGCCGTGACTACCGCGAGCGCCTGCGGGAGAACTGGGGCGTCGTCGACGTACGCGACTGCGCCACCGTCGCCCGGGGCCTCGTCGAGCGGGGGCTCGCCGACCCCGGCAGGATCGGCATCCGCGGCGGCAGCGCGGGCGGCTGGACGTCGGCGGTGTCGCTGGCGGCCGAGCCGGAGCTGTACCGCGTGGCCGGCATCTACTTCCCGCTGCTGGACCCGGAGTCCTGGCGCGGGCCCGGCACGCACGACTTCGAGTCCCGCTATCTCGACAGCCTCATCGGCCCCTGGCCGGAGGCGGCGGAGCGCTACGCGCGGGTCTCACCGCTGCGGCAGGCCGACCGCATCCGCAGCCCCTTCGTCATCATGCAGGGCCTGGAGGACGCGATCTGCCCGCCCGTGCAGGCCGAGCGCTTCCTGGCGCGGCTGGACAACGGCGACGGCACCGTCCCGTACGCGTACCTCGCCTTCCCCGGGGAGCAGCACGGCTTCCGCCGGGCGGAGACCGTGATCGCCTGCCTCCAGGCCGAACTGTCCGCCTACGCCCAGGTCTTCGGCTTCGACCCGCCGGACGTGCCCCGGCTGGACCTCTCACCACGCTCCTTCCCGGGCTCCGCCCAGGACCCGGAACCCACGCCCGGCGCCACCGCGCCGACCCCACCGGCCACTTCCGCGCCCACCACGACATCCACCCCTGCGGCCGTCCCGGCGCCCGCGCCCGCGCCCTTTGGTGACGGGACCGGCCACGGCACTCCGGAGGCAACGACATGACACGACGGGTCCTGCTGATCGGCTGGCGGCCGGACGCGGTGGCCGCCCTCCAGCACCTGGGAGCCGAGGTGACCTGTGTGCTGACCCCGCCCGAGGACCGCGACCGGCGGCGGGGGCGGCTGCTCCCCGACGCCGCGGTGGTGCCCGTGGAGGATCCGTCCGGCGTCGAATCGGTGCTGGCCGGGCTGGTCCGCCGCGGGCTGTCCGCCGCCGACTTCGACGTGGTCTGCAGCCAGGCCGAGTTCACCCTGGTCAACACGGCGGTCCTGGGCGGCGCACGGAGCGGTACGACACCCGAGGACGCCCTCGCGCTGCGCGACAAGGACCTTCAGAAGCGGCGGATCCGCTCGGCGGGACTCCCCGTCGCGGACTTCCGGCACCTGGTCCACGCCCGCCAGCTCACCGGCTTCCCGCACACGCGCGGCGTCCTCAAGCCGCTCGCCAGCTCCGGCACCCGCGGCGTGCGCTCCTGGCAGAGCGCGGAGGAACGCGCCGGGGTCGCCCGCGACACGGAGCGGTCCGGCGCCACCGGCCCCTGGCTGGCCGAGGAGTGGATCGACGGCGCCGAACTGCACGTCGACGGCGTCGTCCGCGGCGGCCAGGTCGTGTTCGTCTCGGTCGGCCGCTATCTGCAGAACGTCCTCGCCATCCGACAGGGCGGCATCGTCGCCTCCGTCGTCCGGCACCCCGCGCACCACGAGCAGCTGTACGCCCGGGCGCGGGAGTTCGCCGAGCGGGCCATGAAGGCGCTCGGGCACCACGACGGGGTCTTCCACATGGAGGTCTTCGACCAGGGCGACCGGCTGGTGTTCGGGGAGTGCGGCGGGCGCATACCCGGCGGCTCGTTCGACGAGATGATCCGCCGCCAGCACGGGGTGGACCTGCACGGCGAGTGGGCCCGGGCCGTGCTCGGCCTGCCGCCCGCGGCGCGCCCGGACCCCGTGGCCGGGTGGGTGGGCGACGTCTTCCTGGCCACGGCCGCGGGCGTGGTGCGCTCGCTGCCCGCGGAGAGCGAGGTGGCCCGGCAGGAGGGCGTGCTCCATGTCGTACTGGAGGCGCGCCCCGGCGACACGCTGTCCAGCGCGCGCGAGGCGTCGTGCAGCCACGCCGGTACCGCGGTGGTGGTGGGACGGGACGAACGGGAGACGGCCGACCGCATGCGGCGGCTCGCGGCCTGGTTCGCGGAACGGGCGGTGATCGACCCGGCGGCACCCTGACCCGGCCGGCCCTGAGCCCTCCCGACCGGTCCGGCACCGGGCCCCGGTCCGGCACCAGCCCCGGACCGGCCGGGACGGACCGGCCGGGACGGACCGGTAGCGAGGGAGGGGCGGCGGGAGGGACGGACACACCGGCTGCCGAACGGACCGTTTCCGGCGGAACCGCCAGTGGCCGAACACCCTCCCACCCGACCGCTCTTCACCCGCCCGCTTCCCACCCGACGGCTCCCCGGCCGACCGCTCTTCACCCGACGGCTCCCCGGCCGACCGCTTCCCACCCGACGGCTTCCGCCCGGACCGCCGCTGACCGGACCACGGCTGACCGGGCCATCACCGAACGGGCAGCCGCCGCCCGGGCAGCCGCTGCCAGGAGCCGCCGGCGACCGGGCGGCCGGCGACCGGACCGCCCACCGGCCATACCGCCGACCGGGCCCCCGGCCCGCCGAGCCGCCCACCGGCCGCCGGCCCGCCCATCGCCCCCCGACCGCCGGGCCGCCCCCGGGCGGGCAGCTGCCCCGGCGCCCACACCCGACGGAACGCCCGCGTCCGGGCAGACTGGAGAGAGAACGTGCACACCACACCGTCGGCACCGCCCCGGCTGCTGCTGCTCGGCGGCGCGAACCCGCTGCCGTCGAGCGTCGACATCGTCGGGCTCGCGCTGGACCAGGCGCGCAGCCGCGGCATCCGCACCCATGTCACCCACCGGGCGGAGATGCTCGCGTCGACCCCGCGGATCACCGAACGGGCCGACGGCGCCTCGGCGGTCGACCCGGAGGACGCCGGTGCCTGCCTGCGGTGGGCCCGGGACCGCCTCGCCGCGGGCGACCGCTTCGACGCGGTGCTGGGCCTGCGGGACACCGTGCTGGACGCGACCGCCCGGACCGCCTCGCTGCTCGGGGTACCGGGCAACGAACCCGCGGCCGTACGCCGTACCCGTAACAAGGACGCCTGCCGGGAGGCGCTGGCCCGGGCGGGGTTCCGGCAGCCGGCCGTGCGGCTGTGCGGTACGGCCGACGAGGCGGCGGCGTTCCTGGCGGAGTCGGCCGGACCGTGGGTGGTCAAGCCGCGGGACGGCATGGGCAGCGTCGGCGTGACGAAGGTGAACGGCCCGCGGGAGCTGCCGGCGGCGCTCGGCGCGCTGCCGGACCGGAGCCCGTTCCTGGTGGAGGAGTTCGTCACGGGAGCGGAGTTCAGCGCGGAGGGTGTCTTCCTCGGCGGCCGTCCGCGGGTGCTCGCCGTGACCGCGAAGGAGTTGCTGCCGCCGCCGTGCTTCGTGGAGATCGGGCACGTGCTGCCCGCGGAGCTGCCGGAGGCGGCCCGGCGCGAGATCGAGGACCGGGTGTGCGCCGCGCTGACCGCCCTGGAACTGCGGTTCGGGGTCTTCCACGTGGAGTTGTGGCTGACCGGGGACGGCGTGGTGCTCGGCGAGGTGCACGTACGGCCCGGCGGCGACTGGCTGCACTCGCTGCTGACGTACGCCGTTCCCGGTCTCGAACTGTTCGGGCTGCTCTACGACGACCTGCTGGGCCGCCCCGTGCGGCAGGACCTCGCGCCGACGCGGGCGGCGGCGGTGCGCTTCCTCGCCCCGGCCCCGGGACGGCTGGTCCGGGTCCGGGGCTGGGAGGAACTGCTGGCCCATCCGGCGGTGCTGCGCGCGGAACTGACCGTCACCCCCGGCACGGTCCTCCCGCCGGTACGGCACTCCGGGGACCGGGCGGGGTTCGTCGTCGTCGGCGCGGACACCCCGGCGGGGGCACGCCGGCTGGCGGAACGGCTCGCCGCATCGGTGGACTTCGTCGTCGAGCCGGCGCGGGCGGCCTGAGCGGAGGCCGCTCCCGGGTGCGTCGGGACGGGGACCTCCGCGGTCGCCGGGGCACGGACGACCTCCGCGACAGCCGCAGGGCACACCGACTCCGCGACAGCCGCAGGGCACACCGACTCCGCGACAGCCGCAGGGCACACCGACTCCGCGACAGCCGGAGCGCAGACGGCCTCCGCGACAGCCGCAGGGCGGACGATCTCCGCTCCGGACGTCGCGGAGGTCGTTCCGCCCCGGCGAGGCGTCCGCCCCGGCCGAGGCGGAAGCGCGCCTCCGGCCGCCCGGGCAGCACTTGTTCCCCGGCGACCGGAGCGAAGGTCACTCCCCGGCGGACCGGGCAGCGCTCACTCCCCGGTGACCGGGGCAGCACTTGTTCCCCGGCGACCGGGACGGACGTCATCCCCGGTGACCGGGACGGAGTTCGGGCCGCCGTCGCAGGGACGGAGGCGGGCCGCCGTCGCTGGGACGGAGGCGGGCCGCCGTCGCTGGGACGGGGGTCACTCCGCGGTGGTCGGTGTCGTCTCCTGGAGCCAGCGGGCGCTCTCCAGGGTCTCGGCGAGAAGGCGCCAGATCTCGGCGGCGAGGTCGATGTTCGCCGCCTGCCTGGCTTCCTCGCCCAGCTCCTTGAGCCGCTGCAGCCCCTTCTCCTGACGGCCCTCCAGGATCATCAGCCGGCTGTCGAGAATGCTCAGCCTGACCCGGTCCCGGTATGTCAGCAGCAGTTCGCCGCCGAGCAGTTCGTCGTGCGCCGCGCGGGCGTCCTCCAGCCGGCCCTCCTGGAAGGCGAGGTGCGCCTGGAGGGTCAGCAGCTCCTGGCGCAGCCGCGGGGTGCCGACGAGCGACAGAGCGGTCTCCGCCTCCCGCAGGCAGTCGCGGCTGCGGTCCGTGAGCGGCGGGGTGATCTGGAGGTAGAGGGAGGCCGCGGCCAGCCTCAGCCGCAGCCACAGGATCAGATCGCTGTGGCTGTCCAGGATGCCCAGGGCCCGTTCGAGGTGTTCCCGGGCCCCGTCGTGGTCGCCCTGCCGGAAGCGCACCGTGGCGGCCGACCAGAGTGCCTCGGCCTTCAGGGTGTCCGTGGCGTCCTCCACCAGGCCGACCAGCTCGTCCACATGCGTCCGGGCGTCGGGCAGCCGCCCGACCTCGGCCTCGACCGAGACCAGGGTCAGCAGTGCCTGTCCGATGTCCGGCACGGAGAGCTTGGCCTCCTGCTTGGCCAGCTGGTACGCCCGCTCGGCGACGCCGATCGCCCGGGTCACCTCACCCAGCGACCGCAGACAGCGGGCGAGCTGGGTGAGGGCCCGGCACTGGAGCTCGGGGAGGCTCAGCTCGTCGGCGATCCGCGTCAGCTCCTCCAGACAGGTCTGCTCCTTGCCGTGCTCGCCCTGGAACCTCCAGTAGCGGGCGACGGTCCAGAAGGCCTGCCAGCGCAGCAGCGGATCGGCGTCGTCGGCGTCCTCCAACGCGGTGATGACACCCTCGACCGCCTGGTCGTTGTCCGTGGAGTTCGCGATGCTCAACGCCTGGGCCAGCGAGTCCCCGCTCTGCGGAAGATCGAAAGCTGAGCGGTCCACGCCCAGCTGTTCCGCGAGGTAGGTGATCACCCGGTCCGTGGGTTGCCGCGCACCGGACTCAAGTCGTGACAAGTATCCGGTGGAGATCTTGTCTCCCGCGAGAATCGCCTGGGAGAGTCCGCGCTTCTTCCTCAGTTCTTTGAGGCGGCGCCCGAAGTACGGCTGTTCGGTCATACGCATCTCGCTATCCACATGCCCGGATGTGACGTCAGGCCAGCCGGCCACACCTCCGTCACATCTGCACAGAGGACCAACAGGCTGATCATTCCAGAGGAAGCATAGCACCCGTTTCTCCGGCGCGGCAAGAAACATTGCCCGACGAATCGCCAAGTAACTTACATCTTTCCGCACCCCTTCCAGATACATTTCGGCAAACTTCTTGGCAATATATTGCCTAAGCCTTGTCACATCGCTAGGTTGGACCCGCCTTTGGCCGGTGCCCGACTCAGGAGGGATGCCGATCCGGGCCGGGCTCCGACGACCACCGACACGGATAGGAGTTCGACTGCATGACACCATCGACCACGCTTCCGCGCGCCGGCGCGACGCCCCTGGACGGCGATCAGCTCGACCAGTTCGCGCGCCTCGGTTACCTCGTCCTGCCCGGTTTCCTCCCCGACGACCTGGTGTCGCGGCTCGTGCCCGAGGTCGACCGCTGGGTCGACGAGGGCCTCCGCACCCAGTCCATAGCCTGCTGCGTCGAACCACAGCTCCACGGCAACCCGCCGGTCCTGGAACTCGAACTGGAGGCACACGGGGAACTCATCGCCCACCCGCCCCTGATGGACGCCATCACCCAGCTGATGGGTGCGGAGTTCGTCTTCCACCACCTGCACAGCGACCGGCAGCCGCCCGGCATCGCCGGAAAGCCCTGGCACCACGACTACGAGCAGACCCCGCAGACCGACCGTACACACCCCATGGTGCACGCCCTGCACTACCTCGACGGGCTCGACGAGGACACGTCGTCCCTCGCGGTGCTTCCGGGGTCGCACCACGAGGTGGCCGAGAAGAACGCCCGCGCCCACCTCGGCACCGGCCGGTTACCGGGAGAGGTCGTCATCGACAGCCTGCCCCGGGGCTCCACGGTCGTGCTGCACTCCGCGCTGTTCCACGCCCGGCGCCCCCGGCCCGACGGCCCCGGCAAGGACCGGTACTTCGTCGACGCCTCGTACTGCCGGACCGGGACCCTGTGGCCGCCGGTCAAGCCGTACTGGCGGCACATGCTCAGCCGGGCCAGGGAACTCGGGCTGGACCGCGGCCGGTGGCCGGAGCTCTTCGCGGAGCGCCACTTCACGGAGTACGCCCGGCCCTCCTGAGCCCCGCGTGCCACGACCCGGCGGGGCGCGACCTCCACGGGTCGCGACCCCGCACGTCAGACCCCTGCATGCCACGAGAGGAGGGGGAATGCTCTATTCAGGAGTGTCCTGGCACACCGGCGGCTACCACGTCGAGGTGCTGGACGGCGACGGCCGGCGGGCGATGCCGCCGGCGGAGTTCACCGCCGGCCGTGCCGGAGAGCTGATCGCGTATCTCCGGGCGGTCGGCGAACGCATGGTCACGGTGGTGGAGAGCACCAACGGAATTCTCGACGGCCGCCTGATGGCCGCGGGCCTGGAGGTGTACCGGGCCGATCCGCATCTGCTGCCCGAACGCCCGCTGTTCGGTTCGGTGTCCGCCACCGACCTCGCCCACACGGCGCGGCGGAACCTGGACCGGCTCACCCGGCTGGAGAGACGGCGCGGCACCCAGACGGGGCGGGAGGCCGAGCTGGACGCGTGGATCGTGTCCAGCTCGGCGGAGGTGGACACGGCCGTCATGGAGGGCCGCTGCCTCAGCCACGGTGAGCGCGACCGGCCCACGGTCGCGCTCACGTTCGACGACGGTCCCCTGCCGCCGTACACCGGCCAGATCCTCGACATTCTGGAGCGCTACGGCGTGCCGGCGACGTTCTTCTGCGTCGGCATGCACGCCCGGGCGTACCCGGAGGAACTGGTCCGGATGCGCGAACAGGGCCACGCCCTCGGAAACCACACGTGGTCGCATCCGTTCCTTCCGGAACTGACCCGGTCGCAGCTCACCGAGCAGCTCGACCGCGCCGGCGAAGCCATCGCCGGGGCGAGCGGGGGCGGCGTGCCGTCGCTGTTCCGCCCGCCGTACGGGGCACGGACCCCGCAGGTGATGGAGTGGCTGGCCGCGGCGGGACCGCGGATCGTGCTGTGGGACGTGGTGCCCGACGACTGGTCGATGCCGGGGGCGGAGAGCATCGCCGCGGCCGTGCTCGACCAGACACGGCCGGGTTCCGTGGTGCTGCTGCACGACGGCGGAGGCGACCGTTCGCAGACGGTGGCCGCGCTGCCGCCCGTCATCGAGGGGTTGCTGACACGCGGTTTCCGCTTCGTGCCGGTGCACGAGCTGCTGCCCGCGTCCCGCCGTCAGGCGGAGCCGGGACTGACCGCGGCCGCTTCCTGACACCCCGCGGCGCCGGCACCGTCCTCCGACGGTGACCGGCGCCGCACCCTTCCGCGGTGCCGGCGACCGCGCAGCGGACCGGCACCGCCCGTACCGCACAGGAGTGCCAGTGACCATCACCCATTCCACTTCCACCCGGACAACCGAGACACCACCGGGACCGAAGCCGCCCCGGGCGGACCGGGCACAGACTCCGGATCAGACGGATCCGGCACAGCCGGACCCGGCGCAGGCACGGACGGACCAGGCACAGCCGGATCCGGCGCAGGCGGCGCAAGCACAGGCGGCGCAGACGACGGAACAGGCCGCGGTGGGGACCGCGGTGCGGACCACCGTGCAGACCGCGGTGCGGACCGCGAACTGGGCCGGCAACGTCACGTACGGCTCACCGCGCATCCACCGCCCGCACAGCCTGGCCGAGCTGCGAGGGCTGGTCCGCGACCACGCCCGCATCCGGGCGCTGGGCAGCGGCCACTCGTTCAGCCTCGTCGCCGACTCCGACCACGACCTCGTGCGCCTGGACGGTCTGCCGCCGCACGTCGACGTCGACCCGGGGCGGGCGACCGCGACCGTGACCGCGGGCATGCGCTACGCCGAGGTCGCCGTAGCGCTGGACCGCGCCGGATGGGCGCTGCCGAACCTGGCGTCGCTGCCGCACATCTCCGTGGCGGGCTGCTGCGCGACCGGAACCCACGGATCCGGGAACCACCGGCGCTGCCTGGCGGCCTCCGTACGCGCCCTGCGGCTGCTCGGCCCGGACGGCGACCTGGTCGAACTGGGCCGCGACACGCACCCGGACACCTTCCCGGGAGCCGTCGTCGCCCTCGGCGCGCTCGGGATCGTCACCGGGGTCACGCTGGACATCGAGCCGCGCTACGAGATGACCCAACGGGTGCGCACGGACGTACCGCTGGACGAGGTGGCCGACCGGTTCGACGCCGTGTTCGCCGCGGCCACCAGCGTCAGCGCGTTCACCGACTGGCGCAGCGGCCGGGCCGACGTCTGGCTCAAGCACCGGACGGACCGGCCCGCGGGCGACTGGCGGGGCGGCCGCCCGGCGACGGCCCCGCGGAACCCGGTCCCGGGCATGCCCCCGGAGTTCAGCACCGAGCAACTCGGGACGGTCGGCCCGTGGTTCGAGCGGCTGCCGCACTTCCGCCCCGAACTGACGCCGGGCGCGGGCGAGGAACTCCAGTCCGAGTACTACCTGCCGCGCTCCTCGGCCCCGGTCGCGCTGGCCGCGATCAGATCCGTCGGTGACGTGGTGGCTCCGCTGCTGCACATCGCGGAGATACGGACGGTCCGCGCGGACGACCTGTGGCTGAGCCCCGCGTACGGAAGGGACTCGGTCACGTTCCACTTCACCTGGGTCAACGACCTCGAAGCGGTGCGGCCGGCCATCGCCGCGGTGGAGGGGCAACTGCTGCCGCTGGGCGCACGGCCGCACTGGGGCAAGCTGACCGGCCTGACCCCGCGGGAACTCGGGGCACGTTACGAGCGGGGCGCGGACTTCGGCCGCCTGGCCCGGTCCATGGACCCGACGGGCAAGTTCCGCAACGCGTTCACGCAGGAACTGCTCGCGGACCTCTGAACCCCGGGACGGCGGCCGCCGGGTACAACGGCCGCCGTCCCGGCCCGGGGGTCCGGGTACCGGTAACCGCTTCCGCGGCGAATCCGGGTCACGCGACCTGCACCGGTCGCGTCGACAGGGGTCCTGGGCGGGACGACGGCCCTGTCGGCACGGGTGTCCTGAGCCGGACGACGACCCCGTCCACACGAGACCCCTGGGCCGGACGACGACCCCGTCCACACGAGACCCCTGGGCCGGACGACGACCGAGTTCGAACTGGGGACGGCGGGCAGTTGGTGGCGAGGCGTCCGACACCAGCCCGGTCCTCCCCGTCTCCGTCACCAGCCCGGTCCTCCCCGTGTCCGGCAACCCGGCCCGGGAGGTGGACGGGCGCGGCCTGGCCCTGGTCGAGACGGTTGCCGTCCGCTGGGGCGTCCAGGACCGCACCGGCCCCGGGAAACCGTGTGGGCGGAGTGCGCGGTGGCCGGCCCGGGGCCCTGAACTCCCGCAGCCGGGCCCTGACCGGTGTGGTGGTTTCTGCGGGGCCGACCGGGGAGCAACGTCCCGGGCACGGCGGGCCGCGCTGCGACGGTCCCGTTGGGAGCGGTCTCGTTGGGAACGGTCCCGGTCGCGCGGCGTGCCGGCGGCCCGAGGGGACTCCCGGCTGCGGGCGCCCCGGCCGCGGAGATCCGGCGCGGGGCGGAAACGGATCCTGCCCGGCGCCGGGGCGGGCCTTGAACCGGCACCGGGACCGGCAGTGGCAGTGGCAGTGGCCTGAGCTTGAACCGGCACGGGGTCCGACCAGCACACCGGGCCCCACCGGCACCCGGTAGGACCGAAACGGAAGCCGACCGGCGCGGAGATCCACCCGGCGCGAGGTCCGACCCACGCAGGGTCCGACCCGCACAGGGGTTCAACCAGCACGGCTTCCACCAGCAACGGGCGCAACGAGCACGGGACCCGACGTAGCTCACGAAAGACGACTGCCGGGCTCTTTCAGCGGGCGGCCCGCTGGGCCTCCACGATCCGGTGAGCAACGTTCCGCGCCTCGCCCTCGGGCTGCTTCCTCCCGGTGAATCCTGGGAACTGCCCGGCCAGCGCGCAGTTCAGCCGGAGTTTCCAGGGGGCGATGTTGACCTCGGCACGGCCTGTCCGGATGGCGCCGACCACGGCGGTGGCCACCTGCTCCGGCGACACGGTGCGCAGGCCACCGGGCACGGGCGCACCCGTATCGGCGAACATGCCCGCCTCCCCCACGAAACCCGGCTGGACGAGCGAGACCCCCACACCGGCGCCGCGCAGATCCTGCCGCAGGCTGTGCGCGAAGCCCCGCAGCCCGAACTTGCTCGCGGTGTACAGGGAGGACAAGGGCGTGGCGGCCTTGCCCGACATGGAGCCGACGAAGGCGAGATGCCCCCGCCCGACGGCGACCATGCGGGGCGCCAGCAGCCGGGCCAGTACGACCGGAGCGCGCAGGTTCACTTCCAGGGCCCGGTCGACCTGGTCGACCGTGTACTCCAGCAGGTCCCCGCTGGCGGGCACGGCGGCGTTGGCCACCAGGATGTCGGTGTCCTCGCACACGTCCGCGAGCCGCGCCACGTCACCGCGCTCGCCGAGATCGGCGGTCACGTACCGGGCCCCCAGCTCGGCGGCCAGCGGTTCCAAGGCGTCCGCCCGGCGCCCGGTCATGACCAGACAGGCTCCCGCCTCGGACAGTTGGTGCGCCAGCGCCCGTCCGATGCCGCCGGTCGCCCCGGTAAGCAGCACGGTCGCTCCGTCGATACGCATAGGGCCTCCCGTTCCCAGTCCTGACTCGGCGGTTGAGCCAACAGTACCGAAGAGGCAAGCCTGTGGCAATATGAGGCAACTCTCTTGTCAAATACTGCGCCCGCCAGGCGCTGGATCACCACCCGCTACACTGTCGGCAGCACTGCGGCCGAGCACCGGCCGCGCCGCCACGCCTCCGTAGCTCAGGGGATAGAGCACCGCTCTCCTAAAGCGGGTGTCGCAGGTTCGAATCCTGCCGGGGGCACTTCACAAGGGCCAGTTCAGGGGCTTGATCCTCTGGAACTGGCCCTTCTACGTGATCATGCACGGGTCGCGCTCGCGGCGCTGAGTCCGTTGTGGTCCCGGCCGGCCCGGGCCCTGGCTCAGCCTTCGTGGGGCGCGTTCGGGTGGGTGACCGCAGTTCACGCACCATGCCGTCCGGGTGGTGCAGGGACGGCGTTGCCCGGGCATCGCCGGACGGTTCAGCGAGCGCGGACGGCCGCGGCCGGCCGGTTGAGGTTTGGTCAACGGCTCGGAGCAGTGGCTAGCCGTGCGTCGGGTTGCTGCGCAGCTTGCGTCGTTCCCAGCGGTTGGGGTGGCGTACGACCACTCCCGCCATGCCGCCGGCCCCGGTGAGCCGGATCAGCGGAGTTCCCGGGAGCCGGTCGGGAGTGGTCTTGTCCTTCACGCCGCCGAAGCCGGGATCCATGCCGCTGGTGTCCGCGGCCCAGGCGTCGGGGATGACGATCGTGACACCAGCCGTCTCCCCGTACGCCTCCACCACGACCTCGGTGAGGCGGCACTCGGTCCGGGAGAAGTCAATCTTCACGCCGCCCATGCCTCCGCGGGCGATCACGTGCCCGGGCACCTCCCAGCGGCCGGGGCCTCGGGACGCGCCGTGCATGCCGCCCTTGAGTACCAGCGGCGGCCGGCTCTCGGAGGACTTCGGGCTGGGCAGGTCCGCGGTCAGGACGGCCAACTCGGCGTACGTCCTGGACCGCAGCGCCTGTTCCAGGCGCGCGTCCAGCTCGTCGAGATCGATCCGCCCATCGGCTGCCGCATCGCGCAGTTGCTCCACCACTGCTTCCCTGTCGTCGTGAGAAGCACGAAGCTCTGCTGACGGAGCGGGGCGCGGAGAGGGCTCCGGAGGCTGGGCGGTCATGGCCGTAAGGATAAGCAGCCGGCGCGCGGGGTGAACCCGGCGGGCCGGGACCGCACACGTCGGTTCCCGGCGGCCAAGGGGCGGTTCGGGCACTCTGCCCGGTGGAGCCTTGCCCTGTCCGCGAGTTCGCCGGTCCTGTGGCGGTCTTCGCCCGCCACTTTCGTCTTCGGGCCTCCTGCGGCCCTGTTCGTCGGCACCGCCACCTCCGAGGGCAACGACGCCACCGATGTCACCGGTGTACCGATGTCGCCGGTGTCACCGACGCAGTCGTCACAGCGGTGCCGGTCCGGCCTTCGACGGTTGTCCGCGCCTGTCCGGTGCGCGCTCCTTAGCCCCCCGCCGCTGCCCCTGCCCCTGCCCCGCCCCGATGGGAAATTCGCCTCTCCCGGTCCTCCTCCCGGTCCTCCCGGCCCCCGGCCCCGGGGCCGTCAGCCGCCGGTCGCCGTGAACTCCGCCGTCAGCAGTGACAGCAGCCTGGCCGGTGCGTCCTCCTGCAGGAGGTGGCCCGCGTTCTCGATCCAGTGCAGTTCCGCGTGCGGCAGCCTGGCGTGCAGCCACTCGGCGTACTCCGGCGGCAGGATCCGGTCCTCACGGCCCCAGATGAGGCGCACCGGCAACGTCAGGTCGCGCAGCAGGTGTTCGTACTCCGCCGTGTCCGCCTGCCTGATCTGGCTGTACTGGCGGTAGAACGCCGCCTGCCCCGCGGCACCGCGCCACGGTGCCGCGTACGCATCGAGCGCCTCGGGCCGCAGGCCCACGTGGGTCGCGTGCCGCAGATGGCTCACGACCAGCGCCTCGTGGGCGTAGTCCGGCAGCCCGCGGAACACGTCCGGGTGCTCCAGGATGAGACGGAACAGCCCTCGCTCCCACTCTCCGCCGCTCACCGCGTCGAACAGCGTGAGGTCCCGGTACCCGGCCCCTTCCAGCAGCAGGGTCCGCAGGGCCACCGCGCCGCCGATGTCGTGGGCGACGACGCTCGGGCGGGACAGGCCCCAGTGGCCGAGGAGCCCGGCGAAGTTCCGCGCGTGCGCCGCCAGGCTCAGGTCCTGGCCCCCGCACCGGTCGGAACGGCCGAAGCCGAGATGGTCGAAGACGTAGACCTTTCTGGTGCGAGCCATCGCCGGGGCGATGTCCCGCCAGAGGTACGAGGAGTACGGCGTGCCGTGCACGAGCACGACCGGGTCACCGCTGCCGAAGGCCGCCCACCGCACGGTCCCTTGGGGCGTCTCGAACTCCTCGGCCGGTGCCCATTCCATGGTTCGTTCCTGTCCGCCTCGGGTCGGCGACTCGCTGTCGCCGCCGCCGGACGATACATGGGGTCGTCGGGTACGACACGACTGCGACACGGCGTGGACGGCCTCCCGACACGGGTGCGGCACGTTCGGCGCCATGACGTCAGTTGAGACGGGTGGAGGGACGCCTGCTCCGGGAGCGCCGCCCGCCCGGGCAACGGTGAGCACCGGGACGCTGGGCGCGGGAGCATCACCGGACACCGCAACACCGGGCACGGGAGCGGCACCGGACACCGCAACACCGGACACACGAACAGCGCCGCGCACCGGAACACCGGACACACGAACAGCGCCGCGCACCGGAACACCGGGCGCGGGAGCCGTGCCGGGCACGGACGTCCCGGTCGGCGCCGGGCGCGCGGGGCGGCTGCCCGCGTTGGACGGGCTGCGTGGTGTCGCGATCCTCGGTGTACTGCTGTTTCACACCGGCCAGCTGTCCGGCGGCTTCCTCGGGGTGGACCTCTTCTTCGCCCTGTCCGGTTACCTCATCACCGATCTGCTGCTGCGCGAGACCGACGCGACCGGTACCGTCTCGCCGGCCGCCTTCTGGGCGAGGCGGGCCCGGCGGCTGCTGCCCGCGTTGGCGGCCGTACTGGCCTCGGTGACCGTGCTGGTCCGGGCGGCCGGGCCGCCGGGCCTTTTGCGTACGACCCTCGACGACGGCCCGTGGGTGCAGCTGAACCTGCTCAACTGGCATCTGCTCGCCGAGTCGGCCGGGTACTGGGACCGGTTCGGGCCCGGGCGGGTGTTCGAACACCTGTGGAGCGTCGCGGTCGAGGAACAGTTCTACCTGGTGTGGCCGGTGCTGGTGCTGGTCCTCGCCCGGGGCGGCGGGCCGATGGAGGTGCGCCGCCGGCTCGCGGTGGCCGCCGGTCTGGGCTCGGCCGTCTCCCTGGCGCTGATGATCGCGCTCGTCGACGCCGCGGACCCGTCCCGGGTCTACACCGGTACCGACACCCGGGCCTTCTCCCTGCTGCTCGGCGCCCTGGTCGCCACCCGGCCGGTGCGTGACGTGCCGGCCCGCGCGGCCGGCCGGTCGGCGGGGGCCGTGTCGGTGCTGTTGGCCGCCGGAATCGTGACGGCGTGGACGTTCGTGGACGGGACGGACTCGCTGTGGCTGTTCCACGGCGGGCTCTTCGCGCACTCACTGGCCTCCGCGCTGCTCATCGGCCTGTGCGTGCGGGCGCCTCGTACGTGGCTCGCCGTACTTCTCGCCCGGCAGCCGCTGCGGTGGTTCGGGCTGGTGTCGTACGGCCTGTATCTGTGGCACTGGCCCGTCATCGTGCTGCTCTCCCCGCATCTGGCCGGACTCGGCGAGTGGTCCCGGACCGTGCTGGTGTGCGCCGTGTCGACCGGTCTGGCCGCGCTGTCGAAGTATCTGGTCGAGGACCCGGTCCGGTACCGCGCCGGGTGGGCCCGGGGCCGTGGCGGTGCCCTCGCGTTCGCCGCGCTCATGACCGGCCTCGCCGCGCTGTGGTGGGCGGTGCCCGCCCCGGCCCCGGCCACCGTCGACATCACGCGGCTGGAGTGAGCGGTCGGTGGGCCGCCGCCGCGGCCCCACGCCCGGACACCGCCCCTCGGTGCTCCGCGGGCTCCCTCGCCACCGCGCATCCGGGGACACCGGGTTACGAGCCACCGCGCTCCGGGGCCGCGGGCTGCCGGGCTCCCGGGCCGCCCCCGGGAAGACGACCGGAGAGACGACCCGAAAGACGACCAGCCTCCGAAAAGCCGGGTCACCCGGTCACCGGACACCTCCGGTGCTTCTCCGACTCCGGCGTCGGCAGCGTGAACCGGACCTGCGCCCTCGTGTCCCGCGAGCCGCCGCCCTGCACGTGAACGCCCAGCGCCGTGCACACGATCTGGTCGATGCCCAGCGGTGTCACGTCGTCGATCGTCAACGGCACCTCGATCCGGAGGACGTCCGGCGTGCTGGTCACCACGACCCGGGGTGTCGTGGTCGGCGCGATCTCCGTACGCAGGTCCGAGTCGCCGAGCCCCGTCAGCAGCAGTTGCACCGCGTCGGAGACCGTGCCCAGGCGGCCGGTCGGCCGCAGCTGCGGCCGGAGTTCGCCCCCCGCGTCCACGAAGTACAGCGTCACCCCGGGCGCCACGCCCGTCGGGGCCTCGCCCCCGCCGGTCACCCCGGAGGGCTGGACCCCGCAGCCCGCGAGCAGCACAGCCGCTGCCGCGCACCACACGGCCACCGGTCCCGCCCGTCCTACTCGTATCGCCCGCCCTACTCGTCCCACCCGTCTCACCCATCTCACGCGGCTCACCCGGCTCATACGTCCCACCCGGCTCGCCCGTCCTCCGGGTCCCGGTCCCGCGGCAGCCGCAGGACGAACCGCGCGCCCCCGCCCTCGGCCCGGCCCGCGGTCACGTCGCCGCCGTGCAGCCGGGCGTTCTCCAGCGCGATCGCCAGTCCGAGCCCACTGCCCGGGGTCCGGGTGCGTACGGCGTCGGCCTTGTAGAAGCGGTCGAACACGTGCGGCAGCACGTCCGCGGGCAGGCCCGGCCCGCTGTCGGTGACCTCGATCCGCACCTGTTCGCGGGACGCCGATACGTGCACGCGCACCGGCGGTTCACCGTGCCGCAGCGCGTTCCCGGCGAGGTTGGCCACGACGACGTCCAGCCTGCGCCGGTCCAGCCGCAGCACGATCTCCTCCGCCGCGGTCAGTTCGATCTCTTCCAGCCAGCCCCGGGCGCGCAGACAGTCCCGTACGGCGCCGGTCACGTCGACGTCCTCCAACCGCAACCGGGCCGTACCGGCGTCGAACCGGGACACCTCCATCAGATCCTCGACGAGCCGGACCAGCCGGTGGGTCTCCGTGATCGCCAGTTCCGCGGACTCCCGCGCGTCCGCCTCCATCCCGTCCGCCGCGGTCGCCAGCACCTCCACCACGGCCGTCAGCGTGCTCAGCGGGGTGCGCAGTTCGTGGGAGACGTCGGCGGCGAACCTCCTGGCGTCGGTCTGCATCCGCCGCATCGCCGTCATCGAGGTCTGCAGCGACTCGGCCATCTCGTTGACGGTGACGGTCAGTTCGGTCAGCTCGTCGGCGCCCTGGACCGGCAACCGCGCGCCGAGGTCCCCGGCGGCCAGCCGGCGCGCGGTGTCGCGGAGATCGCGTACCGGCCGCAGCACGCTGCGCGAGGCCAGCAGCGCCAGCAGCACCGCCGGCGGCAGCGCCAGCGCGGCGGTGCTCACGGCGGACCGGGTGAGGCCGTCGGTCTGCCGCTCGACTCCGGCGAGGTCGCGTACGGCGTACACCTCGATGCCGGACGGGGAGCGCGCACCGTCCGGCGCGGTGATCGTGACCGGCGTGCCGATCAGCAGCCACGGTCGGCCGCCGGCGGTGATCCGCTGCGTGACGAGCGCGTTCCGGCTGCGTACGGCGGCGCGCAGTTCGCGGGTGACCAGACCGGTGTCGGCGCCGCCGACGGACCTCATGTCCTCGTACGTCACCAGCGTGTTCGACCCGACGGCGGCGCGCAGCCGGTCGAGGGCGGCCCGGTCCGGCGGATACCGCAGTTCGGGGACGACCGCCTCGATCCGGCCGGTGACGGCCTCGGTGAGCCGCTGCTGCGTCGAGGTGACCAGCGCGGTCCTCGCCGATCCGGCGCTCGACCAGGCCGCCGCGGCCGCCCCGAGTACGGTCACCAGCACGAACGCGACCAGCAGCCGGGCCCGCAGTCCACGTGGCCGCGGTCGCCGGGTCACACCGGCCCGAACCGGTAGCCGAACCCGCGCACCGTCTGCACGTACACCGGGGCCCCCGAACCGTCCTCGATCTTCACGCGCAGCCGCTGCACGCAGTTGTCGACCAGCCGCGAGTCACCGAGGTAGTCCAGCTCCCACACCTCCTCCAGCAGTTGCTGCCGGCTGAACACCCGGCCGGGTGCCCGGGAGAGGGTCAGCAGCAGCCGCAGCTCGGTCGGCGTCAGCATCACCGGCTCACCGCGCAGCGACACCGTCAGCGACGTGGAGTCGACGCGCAGGTCGCGGTGGACCCGTACGCCGTCGGAAGTCCCGGTGCTGCGGCGCAGTACCGCCCGGATCCGCGCGTCGAGGACGGTGGGCTGCGCCGGTTTGACGACGTAGTCGTCCGCGCCCGCCGCCAGGCCGCCGACGACGTCGAAGTCGTCACCGCGCGCGGTGAGCATGATCACGGGCACTTCGCCCTCGGCCCGGATGCGGCGGCACACCTCGAAGCCGTCGATGCCCGGCAGCATCAGGTCGAGCACCACGAGGCCGGGCGGGGCGGAGCGGAACTCCCGCAGCCCGTCCTCGCCGGTGTCCGCCGTGCGGACGTCGTGTCCGTGTCTGCTCAGCGCCAGCTGGAGTCCGCGCCGGACCAGGGGATCGTCCTCGATGAGCAGTATCGCCGCCACCCGCTCAGTATGGGCAACGCCCGGCCCGCAGACCCTTGCCGGCGGAATCCTGCGACACGTCCGCGACACAGCGGCGGAGCCCCGGGGACACGGCGGCGGCAGCGTCGTGGCCATGAAACGGACATCGGAGACCGGGGTCTCCACCCTCATGACGTCCACGACCGGGACACAGCGCCGGGTCCTGGGCCTGGCCGCGCTGCTTCTGCTCACCGCCGCCTGCTCAGGCCGGACGACCACCGCTTCCCGGGAACCCGGCGTGCCGGACGCGCCGCCGCCCGGCAACCCGGCGCTGTCCAAGGTGCTCCTCCTCGGCGACTCCATCGCGGCGGGCGAGGCGCTGCCGCTGGCCGCCGCCTTCGAGGCCGGCGGCGTCGAGTTCGAGTCGATTGCCTCCGAGGGCGGCGGAAACGTCGTCGGACCGTTCTCGGAGAAGAACTGGAAGAAGCTGCCCGGGCAGATCGCCTCCGCCGAACCCACCCTGGTCGTCCACCAGCTCACCACCTACGACTGGGGCACCCCGCAGGAGCAGCGGGCGGCGTACGAGAGGCTGCTGACCACCGTGAACCGGGCCGGGGCCGAGCTGGTGTTCGTCACCGCGCCACCGATCAGGCCCGACGACTTCTACGAGCCGCACCTGGCCGAACTGGACCGCGCCCCGGACGTCGCCCGCGCGGTCGCCGCGGGTTCACCGGGGCCGTCGGATTCGTCGGGGCCGTCGGATTCGCCGGGTTCACCGGGGCCGTCGGGATCCTCGGGCCCGCTCCGCCAGTCCGACAGGGCGGCCGGGATGCTCGACGCCCGCGCGGTGTGGGGCAGTACGTACCAGCAAGTCAAGGACGGTCGGGCGTACCGCAGCCCCGACGGCGTCCACACCTGCCCCCAGGGTGCCGCGGCCTTCACGAAATGGCTGCTCGGCGAGTTGGCGCGGTTGTTCCCCGGCTTCTCCCCCGCGCCCGCGAAGGACTGGGCCGACACCGGCTGGTCCGCGGACAAGCACTTCCAGAGCTGCTGACGAAAGAGCGTGCCGTTCATGGATCTCATACGGAGCAGGCGCGTCCACCGCCGCCTCCGGGCCGCCGGACCACCCCCGCGGCCGGGCCCGGGCCGCGTCCGGGAAGGGGGCGGCCGACGCGGGCGGCTGGTGCTCGCGGCCGTGCTGGCAGGCGTCCTGACGGGCGCGGTCACGGACTTCGGCAACGGTACGGGCTTCGGTGCCGGTACGGGCTTCGGTGCCGACACGAGCCTCGGTGCCGGTACGGACGACGACGTGGCGGAGGACGACGACGTATCGCACAACGACGCGTCCGCTTACGACGCGTCCGGCAATGAGGCGTCCGGCTACGACGTGTCCGGCTACGACATCACGATGAGCTACCAGCCGGACTCCGGCACCCTGCGCGGCGTCACAGTGGTGAGCGCCACCGCGACCGAGGCGCTGGACAGCCTCACCCTCCACCTCAGCGGGCCGGCGGTCCGCTCGGTCACGGTGGACCCGGACACGGTGCGTGCGGGGGCGGCGGACCGGGCAGCGGCGGAGTCCTTCTCCCGGACCGGCGAGAAGGACCTCGTCATCGTGCCGGCGACACCGATCGCCCGCGGCGCGGGCTTCCGGGTCCGGATCGAGTACGACGGAACGCCCGGCGCCGGATGGCTGCCCACCGAGTCGGGCGGAGCCACCGCCTTCATGGGGAACTCCAGCGCGTGGTTCCCCGCCCACGAGAACGCCCGGGACAAGGCGGACTTCCGACTGACCGCGAGCGTGCCCGAGGGCTGGAGCGTCGTATCGGTCGGCCGGGAGGAACCGGTGCGGCCGGAGCGGCCCGCATCCGCTGCGACGGCGACGTTCCGCTGGGCCGAGCCGGACGTCGACCCGGCCCATGTCGCCGTGTCCGTCGACCGCTTCACCCTCGAACGGTCGGTGCTCGCGGACGGAACCCCCGTCGTCAACGCCTACGCCGACGGCTTGCGGAAACCGGCCAAGCCACTGGCGGACCGGTTGCCGGACATTCTCACGTTCCTCTCCGGCAAGTTCGGCCCGTACCCGTTCGGGGCCGCCGGCAACGTGTTCGTCCACGTGAACGACGACGGGCCGGCGACCGCCCCGCAGACCCGGCCGGTGTATCTCGGCGCCGGCAACGAGCGGTTCATGACCCTCAATCCCGTCGTCCACGAGCAGGCCCACCAGTGGTACGGGATTTCGGCCGCCCCCCGGCAGCCGGAGGACACGTGCCTGTCGGAGTGCTTCGCCGTCTACGCCACCTGGCTGTGGGACGAGGCCGAGGACGGCGCCGACCTCGACGCCCGCTACCGCGAGCAGGTCCACGCCGAGAAGGCCGACCCCGCGTTCTGGAAGGAGCTGTACGCCCCCGGCAGGACACCGGGGATGACCCTGTACGACAAGGGGCCGCTCGCCCTGCACGCCCTGCGCCGGGAGGTCGGCGACAAGGCGTTCGACCGGCTGCTGAAGCGGTGGCCGCGGGAGAACCGCGGTGCCTACGCCGACTGGCCGCGGTTCGAGGAGTTCGCGGAAGAGGTCACCGGGCAGGACCTCACCGGCTTCTTCCGGGCGTGGTTCCGCGGCGCGGCCGTTCCCGCGGACGCGTACCTCTGGCCCGGCCCGCTCGAACCGTAGGCCGCTGCCCCTTTGACGGGAAGCGCCGGTGCTTGCCGGGAGCGCCGGCCGGGGCCCCGCCCCTCCGCCCTCGCCGCGGGAGCACCGGACCGGAGCCGAAGGCCGTCGTTTTCGCGGAACAGCGCCCACCACATCCGCGTGGACGAGCCCGAGGCCGTCGTCCGGGCCGTGCGGTACGTCACCTCGCAGGGCGCGCGCTGAGGGGCGGGCCGGCCACTCACGGCTCCCGGGCCAGCCGTTCCCGCAGCGCGTCCCGGTGCGACTCCGCGTCCGCGCGCGCTCCCGGGTCCGCCTCCGGGTGGCCGGCCAGCCATGTCTCCCAGTGGCCGACCGCGCGCCGCACCCGGTTCTCGTAGGCACCGCCGGGGTCGGCCGGGGCGGCGGGGGCGTTCTGCCGCAACCGGTGGGACACGTGCTGGAGCAGGGTGGGCGCGTTCCGGTCGTCCGGCCACTTGTCCAGCCAGTCGAGGGCCGCCTCCAACACCCGGTCCAGGGCCGTCACACCGTCCGCGGCGTCCGACTCCGTGACCGGTACGCCGCCGAGTTCGCCGTCCCGCAGCAGTCCCAGCAGCAGCTTGATGGCGTTCTGGGTGCCCGGGGTGCGCGAGGCGAGCATGCGGTAGCCGAGCGACGACGCGTCCCGCCGCAGGTCCTGCGGCAGCGGGCGGGCCGCGAGGACCGGGGCGAGCAGCTCGAAGGCGCGGGTGGTGCGGGTGTGCATGCCGCACCAGGTGACGCACGTCAGATGGAGGTTCTCCAGCGTCGCGGCCTCCAGCCGGTCGGCGCCGTCGAGCAGCCGCCGCAGCACCTTCATGGCGTTGCCCGGCAGCCCGGCGTCGGCGAGCACCCGGCAGGCACGCGCCACGAAGCGGTTCCACTCGGGCTCCGCCTGGCGCCGGTACGTCAGCATCGTGTCGACGAGATGGTGTTCGGACTCCGTGGCCAGCAGATTCGGCGTGACCACGTTCACCACCCGCTCCGCCAGCAGCGGGCGGTCCTCCGGCAGGGTCCGGGGGTTGCGCAGCGCGGCGGCCAGCAGCCGCAGCGCGCTGCTCTGCCGGGGATTGGCGTCCACCCAGACGGGCACCTCGGCCAGCGCCTCCCGGAACCGGCCGCCGGTCAGCGGGTGGCTCAGCAGGGAGGTGAGCACGAAGCTGGTGTGCTCGCTCAGCGTGTGGCCGCGCAGATAGCCGAACGTGGCGGTGAGCAGCCGTTCCGTGAACTCCTCGTCCAGCGTCCGCTTGGCCAGCAGGGGCGGCAGCAGCGCGCGGGCCACCGTCGGGACCGGCCGGGACTCGTAGAGCTCCAGGGCCGTCGCCGCGTGCCGGCGCAGCTCCTCCGGCCGGTCGTCGAGCAGCTTGGTGCGCAGCAGCGCGCCGAGGACGCCGACACGCTGCTGGCGCTCGCCCGCGGGTCCGGCGAGCCAGCGCACCGTGCGGTCGGCGATGTCCTCGCACTCCTCCGGGGTGAGCATGGCGTCGGCCCGGGCCCTGGACTTGCGTGCCTTGGTGAGCAGCGGTTCCAGGACGAGGCCCGCCTCGCGGGTGTCGGTGTGGAGTTCCAGCCACGCCCAGGCCCGCTGGACGGCGGCCGGGGTGGCGTCGCGGCCCGGCAGGTCGCGGCCGAGCAGCTCCCCGAGGACGTAGCCGGCCTCGACGCTGAGCCCGTGGCTGTCCTCGTGCTCCAGCCAGGCCAGGGAGTCCTGTACGGCCTGCTTGAAGATCGCGCCGGGCAGGTCCCGGCGCAGCCGCTGCCGGCGGAGCACGGGTTCGTACACGTAACTGGCCGATTCCGGTTCTCCCGGGGCGACCGTGTCCAGCAGATAGCGGGCGGTGGCGGCCAGTTCGCCCCCGGTGAGTTCCGGACGCAGCACCAGCGTGGGCGCGACGAATCTCGCCTCGGGGCGCCCGGCGTGACGGCGCAGCCAGCCCCGGGCCCAGCCGACGGCCTGGACCGCGCGGGGGTCGCCGTGCGGCAGGGCCACGCCCTTGGCGGTGTCGAGCAGCCGGTCGTACACCCGTGAGGCGTCGATGCGGTACGGATACCGGGTCAGGTGCTCGAACATGCGGTCCGCGCTCCACTCGCCGAGTGAGGGGTCGCGGTTCTCGGTCGGCAGCACCCGGTGGAAGGTGTAGGCGGCCTCGGGGTGGGTGGCGTTGGCGTCGAGCCAGGCCAGCAGGTAGTTCCGGCCGTACGACGGGTCCAGGTACGCCTTCGCGGCCAGCAGCGCGTGGCGGGCTCCGGGGTGCTGGTAGTAGCGGCGGATCCAGGGAGCGACGATCCGCTCCGCGTGCCGCCGGATCACCGGCTGCCAGGCGGGGCCGCGGAGGAGGACGAGCAGCGCACGGCCCTCGGAGTCCTCGAAGGTGAGTTCGCCCAGCCGCTCGATGTGCTCGTCCGCCCAGGCTTCGAGGGCGCGGGCCAGGAGTTGCCGGGGCTCCTCCGCCAGCGCGTCGTGGAGCCGACTCATCGCCCTCGCGACGTTGCCGAGGGTCTGGGTGTTCCTGAGTCCGGCCGCCAGGACGGTGCCCAGCTCCGGCTTGCGTACGCCCTTCCGGCCGCGGTCCAGCAGCAGCACCCGGGACAGCAGCTGGTCGGTGTACAGGCCGTGCACCACGCGGATGGTGTCGCGGCGCTGCTGTGTCACGCCGACGTCGCACAGGATGCCGATCAGCGCTTCGGCTTCCTCCTCGGCGTTCGCTTCCGCCCCGGCGTTCGCTTCCGCCCCGCCGCCGGTGAGCGCGGCGACCAGCTCCGAGCGGGGCCGGGGCGCCGCGGCGACCGTCCGGGCGACGTCGACGAGCTTCTGGTGCGTCCGGCCCGTACGGATCGGGGATCCGCGCTCGGCCGGTCTGAGCCGGAGCAGCTCGTCACGGTCCAGCACGTCCCGCAGCCACACGGTGAAGTCCGCGTCGATGGGGACGACCTGGCTCAGGTCCCGCCCCCGCTCGTGCTCCCCCGCGTAGTAGCCGGCCAGCAGCAGCGCGATGACCGGGGGCCCGTCGCACAGCCGGGCGATCCGGCGTTCGCCGTGCCGGTCCGCGGCGGCGGACGCCAGGGTGCGCACCGCCGCACGCCGGATGGAGTCGTGGTGCGCCCGGTCGACGGGCACCGCCGTCCTGTCGAAACAGTCCAGCAGCGGCCGGTCGTGGCCTCCCTCCAGAGCGGGCACCAGTACGGCGAACTCCGCGCCGCCGCCCCGGGCGGCCGACCGCACCCGCGCGACGCCCTTCTCGTCGTCCACGAGATGGTCGAACTCGTCGGCGACGACGAGGATGCTCCGTCCGTACGGGCCGACGCTCTCCCAGACCTCCTTCAGGGACGCCTCGCCCACGAGATGCACGACCAGCCAGCCCTCCCGGTCGGCGCGCGCGGCGGTCTCCAGGCACAGCCGGGTCTTGCCCGTCCCGGACGGCCCGTGCAGCACCACCCCGATTCTCGGGTCCCGGGCGTCCCCGGCCGACTCGGTGAGGCGGGCCAGGAGGTTCCGCGGGGAGGCGGGGTGCCCGTCGCCCGGGTCGACGAACGGCACCCGGTGCGAGGTCAGGGGGGACGGATCGGTGGCCATCGGGTCCACGGCCCAGTGGTGGAGCGCGAGCTGCCCTCCCGTACGGTCCCAGCCGTCCGCGGGCTCCAGCCGCAGCCGGGGATCGACGTCCTCCTCGTCCAGCAGCTCACGCCATCGCGGGTCGTCGACGGCGTCCAGCCCGGAGATCTCGTGCTCGCTGACACCGGTCGACAGGACGTGCTCCCGGAACACGCCGACCAGCAGCCCGGTCCCCTTCGTCAGGACCGCCGCCCCGGACATGCCCTGCCAGGGACTGTCACCGGGGGCGCCGGAGGCGGGGGTCGCGTCGAGGCGGATCCGCAGCGCGCCCGGAGAGCCGGTCTCCGCGGTGCGTACGACACACGGCACGTCTCTTCTGCCCCGTACGTCCTCACCGGTGTGCCGGTCCACGTACCGGGTGTGCACGGGGTGGCCCATCGCGCGGGCCGTGACGTCCCCGGACCGCGACCGGTCCACCCGCCCCAGGCGCAGGGGTGCCACCGTGGTCCGCGGGGGCTCGTCGAACCGCAGCAGGGCGACGTCCGCGACCGTGTCCTTCCACACGCACTCCGCCGTCCGGAAGTCACCGTCGCCGCCGAGGTCCACCCGCACCGGGCCGCCCACGTCGACGACACCGACGACATGGGCGGCGGTGATCACCAGGCGGTCCGAGATCCGGTAGCCGCTGCCGAAGTCGTATTTCGCGGTGCCCTTCCGCTTCGCGACCGGGATCTCCGCGCAGATCCGCGCGACCCGGCCCGGCTGGGGGGCGGTGTCGGCCGTATTGGGCAACAGGCTCACTCCGGCCCCCTCACCGCGGCAGTTGGTCCAGCCGGTCCTTCGTCCTCACGGGTTCACCGTTCACCGTGCGGGCATCGAGCTGCACCCGCACCGTCTGCACCTCTCCGGCGCTCTGCGACCGCTTGGCGCCCGCGGAAATCACATGGACCTTGATCCCGCCGTCCACGTCGTTGCTGCGGGTGAGCGTGGTCTGCAGCTCCAGCTCCAGCGATGTGACGCCCAGCCGGACGGGTCCGCCCTCGGCCTCGGCCTCCTCGACCGCCCTGGCCAGCTCCCGGCGTACCGCCCCGAGCGCGGCCGCGAGGCCGATCTCCGTGCCCTCGTCCTGCGACGACCCCATGAACCCCCCAAGTCACGGCTGCTGCTGCCGGGTTGATGCTATCGATGACGCCACCGGCGGCGGGGCGCTTCGCACAGATCCTCACGGACACACAGATCCTCACGGACGCGGGACGCGGGACGCGGGGCACGGGACGCGGGACATGGAGCGCGGTGCGCGCGCGGTGCGCGGTGCGCGGGACACGGTGCGCGGTGCGGTACGTCCGCAGCGCCGTCACGCCGTCCGGCACCCCGGCCCCCAGCGTTCCGTACGGTCAGCTCCGCTCGGGCAGTTCGCACCACACGGTCTTGCCGCCCGGGCTGTCGTCCACGCCCCAGCGCCGCGCCACCGCGTCGAGCAGGAACACCCCCCGCCCGTCCTCCTCGCTGTCGGCCGCCCGCCGCATCACGGGCCAGGCGTACGGCTGCCGGTCGGTGACCTCCACCCGCGTGCACCCGTCCGTGTGCGTCAGCCGCAGCGACACCGCGGTGCCCTCACCGACATGGCCGATGACGTTCGTGAGGAGTTCGGTGACGCACAGCTCCACGTCCGGGCAGCGGCACCCGAGATGTTCGCGCACGGCCCACCGGGCCTCGGGTACGGCCTTGGGGACGGCGGTCAGTTCGAGGAGGAGCGGGCGTGCGGTGAGATGCATGGGTGGTGCGCCTTCCTGTGCGTTGTGTTGCGGTGCGTGATTACCTGGTTACACAGTGGCGTGAACCGGCGTACCGTAGAAGGGTTTCGGGTTCCACGGCACAGCGTGTGGAGGAAGGCGGCCCACGTGGGTCCACGCAAGGACATCGACGGCTCGGCGAGCGTCCCGTCGTTCTACGGCAAGGAATTGCGCTGGAAGCGGGAGAAGGCCGGACTCACGCTCCAGGAGACGGTCGAGGGCAGCTTCTACGCGCCGAGTTACCTCAGCGAGATCGAGCACGGCCGGCGGCGCATGCCGGAGGACCTGGCGCACCACATCGACCGGGCGCTGTCGACCGACGGCTTCTTCGGCCGCCGCTGCGAGGACGTCCGCAAGGCGAAACGAAGCGGCCACGCCGGGTACTTCGAACGCGTACTGGAGGCGGAGAAGCACGCCCTGACCATCGAGGAGTGGTCGCCGACCGTCATCCCCGGCCTGCTGCAGACCGAGGCGTACGCCCGCACGGTGGTGCGGGCGACACACCCGCTGGCGCCGGACGACGAGGTGGACACGAAGGTCAACGCCCGCCTGGCCCGCGCCCGCCTGTTCGAGGACGACCACAGCGTCCCCCAGTATTGGGTGGTCCTGCACGAGTCGATCCTGCGGCAGCCTGTGCTGTCACGGGACGAAGCGGCTGCCCAACTGGGACGCATCGCATCGCTGGCGCGGCACAGCCGCATCCTTCCACAAGTCCTCCCGTGGGACTGTGGGCCACACCCCTTCATGCTCGGCACGGCCAAGATCCTGACCTTCGCCGACGCCCCGCCGCTCGCCTACACGGAGTCGCTGCACAGCGGCGACGTCATCGACGATCCGAGCCTCGTGGCGGATTACCGAAGGTCGTACGATCTGCTCAGGGCCGCCGCACTGCCGCCGGAGGCGTCCCTGAGCATGATCGAGGCAACGGCTGAGGAGTTCCGACATGACAGGCCCCGAGACTGACTTGCGCGCCGCTGTCTGGCACAAGAGCAGCTACAGCAACGGCTCCGGCGGAGACTGCGTAGAGATCACCGACCACGTGCCCGGCGTCGTCCCGGTCCGGGACTCCAAGGCGCCTCAGGGCCCCGTCCTGCTCATCCCCGCCCCCAGCTGGTCCGCCTTCGTCGGCGCCCTGAAGAACTCGGACGCACCCACGGCCTGACTTCCACGACGGTCCAACCCTGCAGCGCTGCGTGCTTGCCACTCTTCGTTTTCTTCATCGGGCGCAGGAGGTTGTGCGTCCGATGAAGATTTTTCGCCATCACTCTGCTTGCCGCTGCGCTTGCAGCTCCAAGGAGAAATCCCGGCCGCCGTGGTACCGCTGCATCCGAGCGCGAGTTCGGTGTGACCGAACTCGCGGGCGAACTCGGTCTGTCCCGTACCGCCCGGCCTGAGAGAGCTACAGCGCCTCCCTGCCCGGAAACACCAGTCCTGACCGCCGAGGAGACCAGCTCGTGACCGCGGAGGAGACCAGCTCGTGACCGCGGAGGAGACCAGCTCGTGACCGCGGAGGAGATCAGTTCCTGACCGCCGAGGAGATCAGCGCGGATTTGCCGGAGGTTCGGGCCCTGATCGATCTCGCGGAGAAGACGATCCCCCACATGCCTCGCCTCTGACCGGCGACCGCGCGTCGCCGACGAGCGGGGCGAGAGCGGTTCGCAGGTCCTCCGGGCGCCGGTAGTGGACAGCGGTCATGCCCGCCTCCCGGGCCGCCGCCACATTGACCCCGGTGTCGTCGACGAACAGGCAGCGGTGAGGGGCCGCACCGACGCGGTCGGCAGCCGTGCCGTAGACGCGGGGGTCCGGCTTGGCGACGCCGATACGGGCCGTGTTGACCACGACGTGCGCGAGACCGGCCAATCCCTGCCCGGCCAGGTCCGCCTCCAGGCGGGTGGTCGCATTGGACACGAGGGCCACCTTGGCGACCTCACGGGCCCGGGTGAGCAGGGCGACCACGTCCCGGTCGACGGACGGCACCTGCGCCGACCACGCGGCCACGGCGGACCGGGCCCGGTCCGCCGAACCGCAGGCCAGGGCCAGCGCGTCGGCCACGCCGGAGCGCCACTCCTCGTCCGAGACCCGACCGGTGACGGCCGGCTGCAAGCGCTCGGGCGCGAAGGCGGCCGCCGCGAAACACCCGGCGGGCAGACCGTGGGCCCGCTCCAGGAGGTCCGCCGGCGGCCAGTGCCGGAGGACTCCGTCGATGTCGCACAGCACGGCCTCGTACACCGGACCCGTCATCGTCGGCACACCTCCGGACCGGCCGGCCCCCGGGCGGTCCCGCTCACCGCTTCGCGCTCACTGCTTCGCGCCCTCGGCGAGTGTGTGCGCTACCAGCGCGTTCGCATGGCCGTGCCCCATGCCGTGCTCGTTCTTGAGCAGGTTCACCAACTCCATGTGCTTCGCCGGCATCGCCGCACAAATCAGCTCTTTCCACTCCGCGACCGGGCGGCCGTACTTCTTCTCGATCGCGGGGAAATAGGCGGCGGGCCCCTTCACCCGGGCCGGGGCCTGCGCGGTCGCCGTCGCGGCGCCCGTCGAGCCGCCCGTGGTGCTGTCCGCCGAGCTGCCCGTCGTGTTGTCCGCCGAGCCTTCGGCCGTGCTGTTCGCCGAGCTGCCCGTCGTGTTGTTCGCCGTGCTGTCCGTCATGTCGCAGTACCCCCTCCTCGTACGGATGACGCGAGCCGCACCGGCCCCCCGGGCACACCGGCTCCCGTCCTGATGCCCGTATCGGACCACACGCCACTGACAACACCCGGGTCCGGTGCGCGCCTTCGCCCGCCCAACCGGACCCGGCGCCACGGGGCCCCCGTCCGTGTCCGGATCTCGCCCCAACCGTTCCGTGCATGTCAAGGAAATGTTGCGAGACGCGTTTACGGATCAACGAACCGGGGCTACTTTTTATATGGGAGCGCTCCCACTCGGTCACCTGCTGGCCGCACCCGCTCCGCTCCTCCGTCACCCCGCAGCAACCGGGAGCGCGTCCCCGCCCGTCGGCACCCCGTCCCAGGGCGAGATCACTAAGGAGACCCCCACATGGCTACCGGAACCACCACGCGGAGAAAGACGACGCTCCGCTCACCCCGCTTCCTGACCCTCGTGGGCGCGGCGACGGCCTCGCTCGTCATGAGCCTCATGCCGACGAACGCCTCCGCCCACGGCGCCACCATGGAGCCCGGCTCGCGCACCTTCCACTGCTACAACCAGCTCGTCGAGAGCGGCCACCAGACGCCCTCCAACCCCGCCTGCGCCGCCGCGGTGGCGGAGGACGGCGCCACGGGGCTGTACAACTGGTTCGCCGTGCTCGACTCCAACGGCGGCGGCAAGACCACCGGTTACATCGCCGACGGCACGCTGTGCAGCGGCGGCAACCGCGGCCCGTACGACTTCTCCGCGTACAACGCACCCCGCGCCGACTGGCCCAAGACGCACCTCACCTCGGGCTCCAACATCCAGATCAAGCACAGCAACTGGGCGCACCACCCGGGCCGCTTCGACGTCTACCTCACCAAGCCGGGCTTCTCGCCCACCAAGAGCCTGGGCTGGGGTGACCTGGAGCTGATCCAGAGCGTCACCAACCCGCCGCAGGCGGGCGGCGCGGGCTCCAACGGCGGTCACTACTACTGGGACCTCCAGCTGCCGCAGCGTTCCGGCCAGCACATCATGTACATCCACTGGATCCGTTCGGACAGCCAGGAGAACTTCTACTCCTGCTCCGACGTCGTCTTCGACGGCGGCAACGGCCAGGTGACCGGCTGACGCAGAGGCGTCTTCCGGACCGACCGCACGAACGGAACAACGAGGTGCCCCGCCGGCGACCCGGCGGGGCACCTCGCCGTGCACCCAGCCTCACTCCGCCGTGCATCTCCCTGCACGTCACCTGCCGTCCGGCATCCCGCGAAGACCCCGCCCCGATGCCGTACGGATAAACAAAAATCCCCGACCGCGCATTTGACGGCCGGGGTATTTCTCTGCGTATATTAAGGGTTTCCATGCCCAGTTGAGAACAATGCATGGAGAAGCTTTATGAGGCCATCATATCCGGGCGGGAGTCGCATTGTCAAACGGCAAGAATGAGGAATTGCGTCGCGAGCAGGAATTCATGGACCTGCTCCACGACCGGCTCACCGAGCTGCGGGCCGGGGCGGAGGCCGCTGTCGCCGAGGCCATGACTCCGGGCGGGAACACCTACCAGGCCCGGCTGGAGCGGGACATCCTGGTCGCCGAGCGCTCCGGGCTGCTGGCCGCGTTCAACTCCGGTGAGCACGGGCTCTGCTTCGGCCGCCTCACCTACCGGGACGGCCGGGACCACCACATCGGCCGTATCGGAATCCGCCGTGACGACGCCGAGCGCACACCGCTGGTGATCGACTGGCGGGCCGAGGTCGCCCGCCCCTTCTACCTCGCGACCGGGCACACCCCGATGGGTCTCCGCCGCCGGCGTCACATCAGCTCCGAGAAGGGCCGGGTCACCGATCTCCAGGACGAGCTGCTGGACCTCACCGACCCCGAGCGGACCGGGCACGAGGCCAGTGACGCGGTGCTGCTCGCCGCGGTCGACGCCGCGCGCACCGGGCGGATGCACGACATCGTGCAGACCATCCAGGCCGAACAGGACCGCATCATCCGCGCCCCGCACCACGGCGTCCTCGTCGTCGAGGGCGGCCCCGGCACCGGGAAGACCGTGGTCGCGCTGCACCGGGCCGCGTACCTGCTGTACGCGCACCGCGAGCAGCTCGCCCGCCGCGCCGTGCTCGTCGTCGGCCCCAACCCGGCGTTCCTCGGCTACATCGGCGAGGTGCTGCCCTCCCTCGGCGAGACCGGCGTCATGACCGCCACCCCGGGCGAGCTGTTCCCGGGCGTGACGGCGACCGGCACGGACACCCCCGAGGCCGCCGAGGTGAAGGGCCGCACGGAGATGGCCGACGTCCTCTCCCGGTTCGTACGGGACCGCCAGACGCTGCCCGAGCCGGGGACCGTCATCCCGCACGAGGACGGGGACCTGCTGCTCGACCCGGACATCGTGACGCTCGCCCGGCACCAGGCCCGCGAGACGCGGCTGCCGCACAACCTGGCCCGCCCGCACTTCGCCTTCCAGATCATCGACGCGCTGACCGCCCAGCTCACCGAGCGCATCGGCGCCGACCCCTACGGCGGCCCCAACCTTCTGGGCCCGGACGACATCGCGCAGCTCGGCACGGCCGTCGCCGCCGACCCGGCGGTGCGGTCCGCCGTGGAGGAGCTGTGGCCGCAGCTCACCCCGCAGCAACTGCTCGCCGACTTCCTCGACGACCCCGTGCACCTCTCCGAGGCCGACGCGGCCGCGATCCGCCGGCCGCGTGCCGAGTGGAACGGCGAGTGGACCACCGCCGACGTACCCCTGCTCGACGAGGCCGCGGAGCTGCTCGGCGAGGACGACTCGGCGGCCCGCGCGGCGGCCGAGGCGGAGCGCCAGGAACGCGTCGCGTACGCGGAAGGCGTGCTCGAACTCTCCTACGGCTCCCGCACCCAGGAGTTCGAGGACCGTGAGGACGAGGACTCCGAGGTGCTGGCCGCGCACGACCTGATCGACGCGGAGCGGCTCGCCGAGCGGGCCGAGGAGGCCGACCACCGCACCGCGGCGGAGCGCGCGGCGGCCGACCGCACCTGGGCCTTCGGCCACATCATCGTCGACGAGGCGCAGGAGTTGTCGGCGATGGCGTGGCGGATGCTGATGCGGCGTTCCCCGACCCGCTCGATGACGCTGGTCGGGGACCCGGCGCAGACCGCCGAACCGGGCGGCTGCGGCTCCTGGGACAAGATCCTCGCCCCGTATGCCGAGGACCGCTGGGAGCACGTCCGGCTCGGCGTCAACTACCGCACCCCGGCTCAGGTCATGGAGACCGCCGCCCGGGTGCTGCGCGCCGCCGACCCGTCCTTCGAACCGCCGCGTTCCATCCGCTCGACGGACGCCCGGCCGTGGGCGCTGCGCACCGGGGACCTGCCGGGCGCGGTCGCGGACGCCGTGACCCGGGAGGCCTCCGGCGAGGGGCGGCTCGCGGTGATCGCCCCGGACGCGCGCCTGGACGCCCTGGCGAAGGCGCTGCCCACGGCCTCGTGGGGCCCGAACCCGGACCTGACGAACCCCGTGGTCCTGCTGGGCCCGCGGCAGGCGAAGGGGCTGGAGTTCGACACCGTGCTGGTGGCGGAGCCCGCCGAGTTCGGGACCAGCGACCTGTACGTGGCGCTCACCCGGGCGACGCAGCGGCTCGGCGTGCTGCACACCGGCCCGCTGCCCCCGGGGCTCGCGGATCTGCCCGTGCCGGAGAGTGCCGTACCGGAAACTCCCGCACCGGTGACTCCCGTACCGGAGACCGCGGAGCGACCGGGGTGAACCGGCGGTCCGCCGGGCGCGTCCGTCCGGACATGGAGCAACAAGGGAGTCCGGCTCGTTCAACTCGGTCGGGCCGGTCGGGCCGGTCGGGCCGGTCGGGCCGGTCGGGCCGGTCGGGGCGGTCGGGCCGGTCGGGCCGGTCGGGGCGTTCTACGGCTCGTACGGCTCGTAGGGCGAGTCCGCTGGGGGCCACGGGGTGTGTCGTGTCGCTGCTGGCCGCTTTCGCCGGCCTCGGCGCGTGGCTGTCCGGGTCGGGGGCTCATCTGCGGGGCGGCTTCGAGGGCGAGGGGCGGGATCTGAGCGTCCTGTACATCGAACTGCCGCTCATGGTGCTCGGGATACCGGCCGCCGCGCTGGCGGCCTCGCTGCTGGCGGGTGCCGCGCTGGGCGGCCGGGCCGGGCGGAGGGGGCGCGCCGCGGCGTCGGGGCTGGCGGCGCTGGTGGTCGCGGCGGTGCTGACCTGGGTCTGCGCCGGCTGGCTGGACGCCACTTCCCCGGTCCGGCCGCAGGAAGGACTTCTGGGCCCGGGGGCCGGGACGGTGTGATCGGGGTGGCCGGGGCGGCCGGGGCGGTCGGGGCGGTACGGCCCGGGTGAGCGCCGGGGACGGCGGCCGGCGGGTGGGAGTGGCGGTGTCCGGGGCCGGTGGCCGGCGGGGTGGGATCGGGGCGGGCGGCCGGGCGCGGCACGGGCGGCCGCCGCTCCCCGCCGGCCCACGACGTTTCGGCGTCCCGGCCCTACGGATCGGCGCCCGGCGCGCCTATCGTAAGGCGCCATGGGGGATGAAACGCGATCGCCGGATCACGGAGCGTCACAATACGGCGGGTCACCGGGGGACGAGGAGACCGCAGGGACCGAGCGGGCCGAGCGATTCGACCCGACCGACCGGGCCCACCGAATCGAGCGGACCGACCGAAGCAACCGGGCCGGACCGGACGACCGGACCGTGCGGATCCGGCCGGAGCCGGACGAGGGCACGGTACGGATCCACCGGCCCGCGCCGCCGGGTCGGGCGGCGGACGGGAAGACCGTGCGCATCGCTCCCGCGGACGGGCCCGCACGGACCGGTCCGGCCGCGGCGGCGGGCGAGGAGCCCGTACCGACCGGCCTCGCGGCGGGCGAGGAGCCCGTACGGCCCGCTCCGTCCGAGGAGACCGTCCGGCCCGGACCGGACGACGAGACCGTACGCGCCGTTCCGCCGACGGACGGGGCGACCCTGCGCATCGGTCCGCCGACCGGTCCCACCGCTGCCACCCCCAACGCCGCAGACACCACCAACACCACCAACACCGCAGACACCGCCGACACCGCCAACGCCGCAGACACCGCTGCCACCGCCGACACCGCCAACACCGCAGACACCGCTGCCACCGCTGCCGCGGTGCGGGACGAGCGCGACCTGTTGTCCCTGCCCACCCTCCCCGTCCCCGACCCCCGCCACCTGGTCAGCCGCGACGCCTCGTCCCCGCCGCCCCTCGCCCGCCACCGGCCGCGCGGCGGCGACCCGGACGACCGCGCCCGGCGCGGCGCGGGCCCCGCGGGAAGGCGCAAACCGCCGCTGCGCCCCGGAACGCTGCTGGACGGCGGGCGGTACGAGGTGACCGGCTATCTGGCCCACGGCGGCCAGGGCTGGATCCATCTGGCCGAGGATCTCCGGCTGGAGCGGCGGCCGTTGGTGCTGAAGGGCCTGCTCGACCCGCACGACGAGACGGCCCGGCTCATCGCGCTGGAGGAGCGCAACCATCTGATCGCGCTCGACAACGCCAACATCGTCCGCATCCTCGACTACGTCACGCACCACCCGGAGACCGGCGGCGCGAGCGACGGCGAGAGCGGCGGTCCCGGGGACGAGGGCTGCGGTGCGGGCGGCGGTCCGGGCGACGAGAGCGACGGTGCGGGCGGCGGTGCGGACGCCGGAACCAGCGGTGCGGCCAGCGGTCCGGTCCCCGGAACCGGCGGTGCGGGCGCCGGGGGCGGCGCGGCCGAGCCGACCGACTACATCGTGATGGAGTTCGTCGGCGGCAAGCCGCTCCAGCAGATCATCGACGAGACCCGGCAGGGCGCCCGGCCGCTCGGCCCCGGCGAACCGCTCACCCTGGAGCACGCCGCCCGTTACGGCTGCAAGATCCTCCAGGCGCTGGAGTACCTGCACGGCAAGGGCCTGCTGTACTGCGACATGAAGCCCGAGAACGTCATCCACCACGCCGACCGGGTCAAGGTCATCGACCTGGGCGCGGTGCGCAGGATGGCGGACACCACCACCCCGTCCATCGCGACCAGACGGTTCGCGGCCCCCGAGGTACGCGCCGGAGGGCTGCCGACCGTCGCGCACGACCTGCACACCGTCGGGGTGACGCTGCGGGTGCTGGCCGACGCCTGTGAGGACACCGGCGGATCCGGCGGCGGCTCCCGGGCCGGCTCACCGCGCGGCGGGCCCCGGGGAAACGCTCCGCGCGGCGCGGCCCCGGACGCCGCGCCACCCGCCGACGCGCCGCCCGCCGCAGGGCTCGGCCCGGAGTCCTTCCGGCGGCTCGTGGACCGCGCCACCGAGGCCGACCCCGCTCGGCGCTTCGCGTCCGCCGCCGAGATGGGCCGCCAGCTCCAGGGCGTGCTGCGCGAGATGGTGTCCCTGCGGACCCGGACCTCCTCCATCGAGCCGTCCGCCCTGTTCGAGCCCAGTCCCACGCTGCTCGACGCGGGCCTGGGCTCCGTACCGCCCGTCGACCGGTGGACGGAGGGCGACGCCGGTGCCCCGTGGACGCCCGCGCCGCCGCTGGGCAGCGGGCGTCCCGAACCGCGGGAGGTCGCGGCCGGGTTACCGGTGCCGTATCCGCGCGCGGACGACCCGGCCGTCGTGCAGCTGCGGTTGCCCGCCTCGCAGGATCCGCGCGGTGTCGTACGGCAGCTCGAGGCGGTACGGGTGGCCAGCGTCGAGGTGAAGCTGCGGCTGTGCCGGACGCGGACCACGCTGGGCGAACTCGACGAGGCGGAGCGGCTGCTGGCGGAGGCGGCACGGCAGGCGGCGGCGGAGACGGAGGCCGGCCACGGACCGGAAGGCGGCCCGGGAGGCAGGACGGCGGGCGGCCCCGACCGCCCGCCAAGCTTCGGTGAACGGGGCGGTCCCGGCGAACGGGGTGGTCCCCGGGAACGGCACGGTCCCGGCGAACGGGGCGGCGCGGGCGGGGCCGGGGGCGGGATCGGCTCCGGCCGGGACGACTGGCGGATCAGCTGGCACCGCGGACTGCTGGAACTCGCCCGCGGCCGGGTGCAGACCGCCGAGGCCGCCTTCGACCACGTCTACAGCGCGCTGCCCGGTGAGTACGCCCCCAAGCTGGCCCTCGGCTACTGCGCCGAGCACCGCGGGGGCACCGACCGCGCCGCGCTGCTGTACGAGGCCGTCTGGCAGCGCAACCGGCAGCAGGGCAGCGCCGCGTTCGGCCTCGCGCGTACCTGCCTCGCGCGCGGTGACCGGCGGGCGGCGGCCGGCATCCTGGACGGAGTGCCGCCGGCCTCCCGGCACCACGACGCGGCGGCGGTCGCGGCCACCCGGGTGCGGGCCGCCCGGCTGGCCGTCGACGGCAGCCTGCCCGGCCGGGACGACCTGCTGGAGGTCATCGCGCGGCTGCCGAAGCTGTATCTGGACGGCGGCGCGGAGCACGGTGACGAGCGGACCCGGCTGACCGCGGAGATCCGCGGCTGGGCCCTGGACCGGGCCCGGGAACCCGGAGCCGCCCGGGACACGGCCGGGCTGAGCGGTCCGCTGCTGGGCACCCCGCCGAGCGAGCAGCGGCTGCGCAAGCTGCTGGCGGGCTCGCTGCGCGCGCTGGCCTGGCTGCCCGGCACCGACCGGCGCACCCGGGAGCTGCTGATCGACCGGGCCAACCAGGTGCGTCCCTGGACGCGCTTCTGACATGGCCGGCAACCGGGGCACCCGGCACTACCTGGAGCGGCGGCTCGCGCTGCTCCTCACCCTGATCGCCCTCTCCCTCGCCGCCCTGCTCACCGGCTACCACGGCGTCCACCGCGCCCCCGGCGAGCTGCGCGGCGGCACCGCCCCCGCCATCCTGGAGACCGCCGCGGCCCGCACCGCGCTGCAGAGCGCGAACCTGGCCGCGCAGCAGAACCTGACCGGCGAACTCGCGGACGTCGTCGGCAAGGGCGAGGACTACCGCACCCAGATATCGGCCGCCGACCAGAGCCTGTCCAAGATCGTCGACCTCTCCGCGGACGCGGGGCACGGCGAGGTGCTGCCGCCCGTGCGGGGCCAGTTCAAGGCGTACACCGAGGCCGTCGACAAGGCCGCCGAGCACCGGGACGACCCCGATCTGCGCGACTTCTACCTGGAGAACGCGCAGACCATGCTGGTGCGCGAGGGCACCGGCATCCTGCACCAGCTGGAGCAGCTCCAGCGCGACCAGCAGCGGGTGATGGTGAACCGGACGTCGTTCGGCCCGGTGCTGTGGACGGTCTGGGGTACGGCCGTGGCGGCGCTGCTCGCCCTGGCCGTACTGCTGGTGCGGACCCAGTTGTCGTTCCGCCGCCGGTTCCGGCGCCGGTACAACGTCGGTCTGCTGGCGGCGACGCTGCTGCTCGGCGCGGCGGCGCTGCCCGCCATCGGCACGTACCAGACCCAGCAGCGGCTCGACTCCGCCCGCGTCCACCTGGAGTCGGTCGTCGAGGAACAGCGTCCGGCCGAGCGGGCGCGGCGGACGAACACCGGGGAGCTGACAGAGATGCGCAAGACCATCAGGGACGCCTCGCGGCAGGTCCGGGCGGACCTGCTCGACACGGACGCGCGGGCCAGCGCCATCGACTGGATCTGGTTCGGCGGCTGCGTGACGGGGGTCCTCGTGTTCGGCGGGATGCAGATCCGGATCACCGACTACCGGTTCCCGCGGCGATGAACGGCGGTACGGAGGGCCGGGAGACGGTCGGGGCCGACGCGACGACCGACGCCACCAGCGACGGGGCCGACGCCACCACCGACACGACCGGCACGACCGGCACGACGGCCAACGGGACCGACGCCACCACCGACACGAGCGACACGACCGGCACGACGACCAACGGGACCGACGCCACCACCGACACGACCGGCACGACCGGCACGACGACCAACGGAACCGACGCCACCACCGACACGACCGACGCGAGGACCGACAGGACCGACGCCACCACCGACGCGGCCGTGCGCAACCGGCCAGCTCACTCCGCGAGTGCGCGGCCGTCCCCATCGGGGTCCGGCACCGGCTGGAGAACGCCTGCTCACGCGGCACGCACCCGGCCCGCACACTCCGCACCTACGCGGCCCCCTCGTTCCGTACGTGCCCGGCCCGGCCCGCCCGCCCGTGTGCCGCGCCGCGCGGCGCCCCGGCGGCTCCTGCTGCTCTGCCTCGCCCTCGCGCTGGCGGTCACGGCGCTCCCGGGCTGCGGCGGCCCCACCGGCACCCAGCGCG
Organism: Streptomyces lycii; assembly: GCF_009735685.1. GTDB lineage: Bacteria > Actinomycetota > Actinomycetes > Streptomycetales > Streptomycetaceae > Streptomyces > Streptomyces lycii. The sequence continues at coordinate 64,125 of NZ_WHPN01000283.1, forward strand.
GCGTCACCATCCTCGCGCCCTGGACCGAGGAGGAGGCGGCCGCCTTCGAAGCCCTGCTGGACCAGTTCACCGACCGCACCGGCATCGAGGTCAACTACCAGGGCACCCCGGCCCAGCGGGAGGTGCTGCTGTCCGAGGTGCAGGCGGGCACCGCCCCCGACCTGGCGGTCATCCCCGGCCCGGGCGAACTCGCCGACTACGCCCGCAACCGCGACCTGATCCCGCTCGACGGCATCGCGGACCCGGGCGAGTACGACGAGCCGTGGCTCGCCCGTCCCGCGGGCGAGGAACACACGTACTGGCTCCCGGTGAAGGCCGATCTCAAGAGCATCGTCTGGCACGAGAAGGGCGCGCAGCCCGAGCGGTTCGCCGACGACCCGGCCCGCTGGTGCGTCGGCATGGGCGCCGACGCCATCTGGGGCTGGCCCGGCAGCGACTGGATCGAGGACATCCTGCTCCAGCAGTCCGGCACGGACGTCTACGAGAAGTGGGTCACCGGCAAACTGCCCTGGACGTCCCCGGAGGTCCGCCGGGCCTGGACCACCTGGGGCGGGTTCCTGACGCCGGACGGCGCCCGGCGCGCGCTGCTCACCGACTACCGGGGGCCGGACGGCGGCGACGGGCTGCTGTTCGACCCGGACGCGGACTGCGATCTCGAACACCAGGGCTCGTTCGCCCGGGTGCACATCTACCACGACCGCGCCGATGAGACCGACTTCGAACTCTCCTCCGAGATCCTGCCGCGCGCCCGCAGCTCCGCGCGTCACCGCGAGGTGTCCGGCGACTACGTCGCGATGTTCCAGGACTCGGACGAGGGGCGGCAGCTGATGGCCTTCCTGGTCTCCGCCGACACCCAGCGGACCTGGGCGGAGTCCTCCCGGACCCCGGTGTTCTCCGCCAACAGCCGCGTCACGCCCGCCTCGTACGGGGACGAGGTGGACCGGCGGATCGCCCGCGAGCTGCGGGAGGCCGACGCGCTCTGCCTCGACGCGTCGGACGCCATGCCGCCACCCGTGCGGAACGTCTTCCACCAGAAGATCCTGGAGTACCTGGCCGACCCCGGGGACGTCGACACCGTGCTGGAGGATCTCCAGCGGCTCCAGGACAGCCTGGACCCGGCGGAGACCTCCTGGCTGTCCTCGGTCTGCGGCTGAGCCCGGCGGGCGGCCGCGGATGCCGGCACCGGCTCCCCGCCGCCGTTGGGAGCGGAGGCCGGCCGCGGGACGGCCCGTGTCGGCTTCCCGGGTCCCGCGACCGCACGCCCGCCCCGCTCAGCCGGTCTCCGGGCAGGGCGTGCCGCGCGGCAGTTGGTACGGGGCCGCCAGCCGGTACGTACCCGGGCGCGGCGCGTGCAGCACCGTCCACTCGTCCTCCGGCTCCCCCTCCTCCACCGGCGCCGTCTCCTCCTTGGTGACGCAGCCGTGCAGGTTCCGGAAGCCGTTCCCGGACGGGTTCACCTCCGGCGGCTCGACCCCCTCCCCCTCGCTGTTCACCAGGCCCAGCCACGGCGAGTACGGGATGCGCAGCCGCACCGGCCCCGCCGACTTCACCGTGATCACCAGCTCGCCGGCGTCCGCGCGGCGGGCCGAGGCAGGCGGCTCGGCCAGCGGGGTGGGGTCCTCGACGGCGTACAGCCGCCAGTTGGCGTCGGACCACACCAGGTCGAGATACGGCAGCCCGGCGTCGACCAGCTCGGCCTCCCGCTCCCCGCCCTTGTCCATCTCGCCCTCGGGCAGCACGACGTACCGGACGGCCCAGCGGCGCAGCCAGTCACGGTACTTCTCCGCGGTGAGCGAGTCGTCGTAGAAGTGCGGGTTGCGTTCCAGGTCGGCCTGCCGGTTCCAGCCGCGCGCCAGATTGACGTACGGAGCGAGCGCCGACGCCTCGCGGTGGCTGCTGGCCGGGACCACCTCGACCCGGCCCCGGTCGGAATCCAGCCGGTCCAGCCGGTCCACCAGCGGCGCCAGCTCCAGCGCCCACGCGACGTCCGGAGTGGTCCGCACGACGTCGCCGATGGTGTTGCCGATCTGCCAGCCGGTGATCACGACGAACCCGGCGACGAGCGTGTACCAGCGGCGGGAGCGCGGCACCGTCCAGGGCAGCGCGGCCAGGAACACGACACCCGCGAAGATCAGCGAGAGCCGGGTGATGTTGCTGCCGACCTGCGAGTCGATCAGCCATGTCAGCAGCACCCCGATGCCGTAGACCCCGGACACGATGCGCACCGTGCGCCACTCGCGGGGCACCAGGGCCACCGCGATCACGGCGGCGGCCAGCGGCAGCGCGGCGCTGAAGACGGACATCGGCTGCGTACCGGAGAACGGGAACAGCCAGGCCGACAGCCCGACCACCACACACGGCGTGACGCCCAGCGAGTACGCGGCGGGCCGCCGCCGGTCGAGGAACAGCGCCGCGGCCACCACCCCGAGGAACAGCCCGGCCACCGGGCTGCCCGCCGTCGCCAGCGCGGACAGCAGCGCTGCCGCGCCCGCGCGCGCGAACTGCCAGGGACGGGCGCGCCAGGTGCGCGGCCAGCAGAACACCATCGCGACCGCGCCCAGCGCGAACATCATGCCCAGCCCGAACGTCACCCGCCCCGACACCGCGTTGCAGGTCAGCGCGAACGCCCCGGCCAGGGACGGCCACAGGGGGCGCTTGACGCCGCTGCTGCGCAGCAGGATGAAGGCGAGCAGCCCGCAGGAGATCGTCCCGGCGATCATCATCGTGGTGCGGACACCGACCACGGACATCAGATACGGCGAGACGACGCTGTACGAGACGGGGTGCATCCCGCCGTACCAGGAGAAGTTGTAGGCGGAGTCCGGGTGCTTGCCGACGAACTCGGCCCAGGCGTCCTGCGCGGCCAGGTCACCGCCGCTGTTGGCGAACACCTGCACCCAGAGCAGGTGCAGTGCGGCACCGACGACGAGGGTCACGACCACGGGGTGCGCGGCGAAACGCCGCAGCCGGAGAACGGGCCGGGGGCGGCTGTTGGGGGTGAGGCGGCTCGCGGGCCGGGGGCGGCTGTCGGATCCGGGGCGGTTCTTGGGGGCGGGGCGGCTGTCGGATCCAAGGCGGCTGTTGGGGGTGGGGCGGTTCGCGGGGTCGGGGCGGCCCGCGGGGTCGGGGCGGCCCGCGGGGTCGGGGCGGCCCGCGGGGTCGGAGGGCGCGGGCTTACCGGTGTCTCCGGGGTCTCCGGTGTCCCCGGTGTCCCCGGTGTCCCCGGTGTCGCCGATATCTCCGGGTATGAGCCGGGCGGGCTTTTCCGTGTCTCCGGGTGCGGGCCGCGACGTCGGCTTACCGGTGTCTCCGGGTGCGGGCCGCGGCGCGGGCTTCACGGCCCCGACGGGGGCGGGGGGCGCGGGCTTCCCCGTGTCGCCGGGCGGGCGGGGGCGGGGCGCCGGTATTCGGGGGGCGGGTGTCCGACGGGGGCGGGAACTCCGGTGTCCGGACCCGCCGTCGGCCGCTTCCCGCGCCGGGGCTCCGCCCGCTCCGTGTGCCGGTTCTCCGGCCGGGCCGTGTTCCCGGGCTTGGCCCGGAGCGCATGCCGGGCCGCCGCTCGTTCCGGGTATCGCGCCCGGGTCCGTACCGCGCGCCGGGGTTCCGTCCGGCCCCGGCCCCGCGGCCGCCTCCGTGCTTCCGGCCAGGTGTCCGCTCCGGCCGTCGCCCTCGGCCCGCGTCGGGTCCACGGTGCTCACTGCGGCTCTCCCCCGGTCTGCTCGGCCCTGTTGGTCCCGGCACTTCGGGCCAGGCCGGATACCTGCGGTGCGGTCCAGCGACGCTAACACGCACCGCGGCGGCGCCCCGGTGCCCGCCGGAACGGCGACAGGGCCCTCCGTCGGGGACGTCCCGGCCGCCCCCGGGTTGCCTCCGGTCGGGGCCGGCTGAGCCGAGCGGCCGTAACGGAACCCGGGCGGCGAACGGCCCGCGGCCCCGGTACGGAAACCCCGGTACCGGCCACGGAACCCGGCTCGTACGGCGAACCGCGGCGCGGCCCGTGCCCCGGCGGCCGGCCGCCGGCCCGCCCCGTGCTGACGGGCGGGACCGGCAGACCGGACACGGGCGGAACGGCAGACCGACCGGCGGACCGGACACGGGCGGGCCGACCGACCGGCGGACCGGCCGACGGACAGGGGCGCACCGGCTGTCGTCGGACGGGGCTCCGTGAACGCGCGTGGGCTTCGCTCAGAAGACGCGCGTCAGCTTCGCCCCGAAGCCCGGCTCCGCCTTGTCCTCCTGGAGCGCCACCGGAACCTTCACCTGCCCCGGTCCGCTGCCCACGGTCAGCGTGCCGACCTTGTCGCCCGCCTTCGCCTCGTGCGGCACGCTCTCCCCGTTGTCGGTGAGCGCGAGGTCGACCGACAGCCCCGGCCAGCCCACCGCCGTGACGTCCTTGGTCGCGACGAGCGCCGTCCGGCCGCCCAGACCGTCGTCCACATGCCCGACGACATCGCCCTTCGCCACGACTTTCGTGTCGATGAGCGCGGCCTGCGCGGACTCGATGAGCTGCTTGCTGACCTCGGTGACCGTGTCGATGGCGGGCACCTCGTACTGCCCCAGCGCCGCGCCGACGATCAGCTGCGTGGTGCCGCCGATCTCCTTCTCGGCCGCGAAGAGCAGGTTGCCGCCGGCGGCGGTGCTGGTGCCGGTCTTGATGCCGATTCCGGTGTACGGGATCAGCCGGTTGTAGTTCAGCTGCTTCTCGCCGTTGGAGTCCTCGTAGTACGGCTGGGCGGAGATCTCCTTGAAGACCGGGTCCTCCATCGCCGCCTTGCCCAGCTTCACCAGGTCCTTGGCGGTGCTCACGGTCGACTTGGTGAGTCCGCTGGGGTCGGTGAAGGTGGTGTTCTTCATGCCGAGGTCCTTGGCGGCGTCGTTCATCTTGTCGACGAACGCCCCCTCGTCACCGTTGCTGTCCCAGCGCGCCAGCAGCCGCGCGACGTTGTTCGCGGACGGAAGCATCAGCGCCTGGATCGCCTCGTACTGCGACAGCTTCTGGCCCTCCGTCACGCGGACGACGGACTCCTTGTCGGCCTTGCCGGTCTCGTAGTCACGGACCGCCTTGGCGTCGACGGTGATCTGCTTGCCCTCACCGTCCCCCTTGATCGGGTGGTCGCGCAGGATGACGTACGCCGTCATGACCTTGGCCACGCTCGCGATCGGTACGGGCTTCTCCGCGCCGGAGGAGCCCAGACTGCCGAGGCCGTCGACCTCGACGTACGCCTGTCCCTCCCCCGGCCACGGCAGCGACGGCTTCTGGCCCTTGAAGGCGTGGCTCGCGGGCACCGACAGGTGCAGCGTCGGCTCCGGCAGCGGACGAACGGTTTGTGCGATCGCGAAGATGATCAGGAGCAGCAGGACCAGCGGCGTCCAGATCTTGACCCGGCGCACCAGGGTCCGCAGCGGAGTCTCCGGCGGTGGCGGGGTGTTCGTCAGCTGCGCCAGCAGATCGAGCGGCGGAAGCGGTTGCTGCTTGGTCCGCTCGGACTCGGCGGGCCCGCCCGGCGCGACCGCCGCCTCTTCGCCCGCCCCGTGGCCGGACGCGGCGGGCAGCGGGCCGGGGGTCGCCGGAGACCGGGACCCGACGGTGGGCGGGGTGCTCGGCGCGTCGGGAACGGCCGCGGCCCCGCTGCTGCTCCTGGCGGCCCAGGACGGCGCGGCGGCGGCCGCCTTCGGGGTGCGCGGAACGCCGTCCGCCTGCTGGAGCGGTACGAACTTGCTGGTCCGCTCGGCGGGCGACCCGGCCGGCGCCCCGGTCCGGGAATCGCTCTCGGCAGACGTCTTGGCACGGCCCTGCTGGCCGGCCTTCGGAGCTGCCTTCGCGTCCGGCTCCGGGTCCGCCTTCGCGGCTGCGTTCGTGGCTGCGTTCGTGGCTGCGTTGGCGTCCGGCTCCGCGCCGGTCTTCGGGTCTGCCTTCGCGTCCGGCTTCCCGGCTGCGTTCGCGCCGGTCTTCGGGTCCGGCTTCGCGTCCGCTGTGGTGCCCGGCTTCGATGCCGCCGCCTGCGAGTCGTCCTTCGAACCGGCCTTCGGCTTCGCGCCACCCCCGGGGAGGTCCTTGTCCGGCCGTACGGCGCGGAACGTGGTCGTCGGCCGGTCGACCGGCTTTCCGGCACCGGAGGGCGCCTCGTCCGGCTTTCCGGCACCGGAGGACGCCTCGTCCGGCGTACCGGCACCGGAGGACGCCTCGTCCGGCGTACCGGCTTCGTCGCGGCCGCCCTTTCCGGGCCGCACCCGGAACGCGGTCGTCGGCTGGTCGACGGGCTTCCCGCCGTCCCGCGCCGCCACCACGCCACCCGCAGCCCGGGCACCGCTCGCACCGGCAGCGGTTTCCTCGGACCCGGTCTCACCGGACCCGGAACCGGACTTCGAGGCCGGCTCGGCCACCCGACCGGACTCCGCGCCCGGCTCGGTCCCCGGACCGGACTTCACGCCCGACTCCGGCTCCGGTCCGGCCTTCGCGCCCGACCCGGACTTGGCCTCCGGCTCGGGCACCGCGCCCGATTCGGGCACCGCGCCCGGTCGTGACCCGGACGGCCGTGACCCGGACGGCCGGTCCGATTCCGGTTTGCGGCGCGGCAATTTGCCGGAGCCGCTCCCGGCCGTCTCCGCGCCTTTCCCGGCGGCCTCCGCCTCTCCGGTCGGCTCGGCCCCTCCGGACGGCGTGTCGGCGTCCTCGGCGGCCTTCGCGCCACCTTCCGCAGCCGTTCCCCGGGAGCCGTCGTCGCGCAGCACGCCGAACACGGCGGTGGCGCGGTCCCGAACGGCCCCGCCGTCCCCGACTCCGCCGTCCACGACCTCGCCGTCCCCGACCTCGCCGTCGGCCTTCTCCGCGTCGTCGCCCGCCTCGTCCGTACGGCTGTCCGCCCGGTCCGCACCGGCAGACCCGCCCGCCGTGTCCGTATCGGCAGCCGCCGGGCCCGTACCGGCAACCGCGGCGTCCGTGACGGCGGTCACCCCGTCCGTAGCCGCAGCCTCAGCCTCCGTACCGGCGACCGCGGCGTCCGTGGCGGCAGCCGCGCCGGCGACCGCGGCGGGAGCCGTCCTGCCGCTGTCGGCAGCGGCCTCGTCCGCGTCGCGACCCGACTCGCCCGCCTGACCCGTCTCGGCTGTTTCGCCGGTTTCGTTCGTCTTTACCGTCTTTACCGTCTTTTCCGTCTTTTCCGTCACTTCCGTCTCTTCCGTCCCGGCGTCCGCCCCGCCGCCGGTTCCGGGCGACTCGACCCTGGCCCTGCCCGCCCGGAGGCCGTCGAAGGCCGCCGTCGCGCGCCGGGCCCGCTCGGCGGCGGAACGTTCGGTCACCGGCTCCTCGGCCGCACCGGCCCCAGGCCCGTCGGTCTCGCCGGCCCCTCCGGTCTCGCCGGCCCCTCCGGTCCCGTCGGTCCGGTCGTCCTCCTCGGCGGTCGCGACCCAGGCCGCCACGGCGGCCCGCAGCCGCGCGTCACCGCCCGCGGCGGGCCCGTCCGCCGAACCCGCCCCCGCCCGGCCGGAACCACTCCCGGCGCCGGAACCGTCACCACCCGAGGAACCCTCGGCGCCCGAGCCCCCGGCACCCGACCCCTCGGCACCCGAGCCCCCGGACTCGCCCTCCGGCTCCGCGGAACCGGAGGGGCCGGAGGGGCCGGAGGGGCCGGAGGGGCCGGAGGAACCGGAAGGCCCCGGAGCCGCGTCGTCCTCGGCGGGGTCCGGTGGCGTCACCGCCTCGCCGGAGTCCTCGCCCGGCGGCGTGGACCCGAATACGGCGAGCCGCGGATCGCGCTCGCCTCGCCCGGTCGCCCCCGACGACTTCCGCTGCTCCGACCTGTCGGGGGACTTGCCCGCCACCGATGCCTCCTCCATACGTGCCGCCTCAACCGTCGCGGGACGCCGTACGTCCCCACGGCGTCCCGTTCCGTCCGTCCACTCCACCAGTGTCCTGTGCGACCGGAATGTGATCCGCCCGCCACACGGCCGCCATCCGGTTTCGTCGCCTTCCGGAGGCCGCCCCACGTGCTAGACGAGCACGACATACATATCGGTTCCAGTACAAAGTACCCAGGCACCCTCGACAGACCATTGTGAGAGGGGTCACCCTGTCAGACATCCACGCGGGGAGGCATGGATGGGCAGGAGCCGCAGAACAATTCCGGAGGAGCTTCTGTTGCTCGCCCTGGACCCGGCCACGGGTACCACGGCGCAGCCGCAGTCGCTCGACCTCGGCCTGGCCGGGGCACAGCTAGTGGAGCTGGCTCTGGCAGGACGGATAGCCCCAGACGGGGATCGTATCGCCGTGGTGCTGCCACGGCCGACAGGAGATCCGACACTGGACTCCGCACTGGAGCTGTTGCGCCGTCGTGGCAGCCCGGTACGGGCGGTCCACTGGATCGGCGGGCCCCGGCTGGGGCTGCGCCAGACGTATCTCACGCATCTGGAGCGGTGCGGCATGGTGCATGCCGTGGCCGGTCAGATGTGCGGGGTGCTGCCGACGACGCGCTATCAGGCGACGGAGACGGCGATCAGCCGGGAGATCAGGAACCGGCTGGACAACGCGATCCGCACCGGCGTACCGCCGGACCCGCGGACCGCGGCGCTCGCCGCGCTGGCCCATGCGGTCGGTCTCGGCAAGCACCTCTACCCGGGCAACGAGGGGCGGTCCTCCCGCTCGAGGCTCCGGGACCTCATCAGGCACGATCCGATGGGCGGGCTCGTCGCGCACGCCGTGATGGACGTGCAGAACGGCGCGGCGGCGCAGCCACGGCGATCGGCCCCGGCCCGGGGAGGCGCAGGCGATCCCGCGGGCGTCCCGGTGCAGAGCCGGCGCGGCGGTGTGGCCGCCCGGGCCGTGGCCCACTAGTTCCCAATTTCCTCAGTTCCCCCGTCCCGGTCTCCGGGACCCGACAGAGCGAGGCAGGTCCACAGCAGCGCGACGAGTGGCGGCAGGCCGCTCGTCTCCGGTTCCTTCCGGCCGTATCGCAGGTCAGTCCCCACCGACCGGTCCGGGAGCCGCAGAAGCGCGAGGAGGCGTGCGGGCCCCGGGACGGAGCCGGCACGCCTCCTCCGCGCGCCCGAACACGGCGCGGCGTCCGTACGCGCACCGGCCCCGGCCGCCACCCGGCCCCGGCCACCGTCCGGCGCGGGCCGCCGCGTCGCCCCGGGCCCCGGCAGCCCGCCCCCGGATCGCCACGCGTGCTCACCGGGCAACCGTGTGTGGCCGTTTCCCAGCGCCGGAGTGGTCCGGGCTGGCAGGCTGTTGGACAAACAGCGGTACAAGTCGGAGGTGCTGCCTCGTGGCGTCCAACGTCAATCCCACCGTCAGAAGACGGCGGTTGGGTCAGGAGCTGCGCCGGCTCCGCGAGCAGAAGGGCATGACGGCCGAGGCGGTCGCCGAGCGGCTGCTGGTGTCCCAGTCGAAGATCAGCCGGCTGGAGAACGGCCGTCGCAGCATCAGCCAGCGCGACGTCCGGGACCTCTGCGGGGTCTACGAGGTCGAGGACCACCGCATCGTCGACTCGCTGATGAACATGGCCAAGGAGTCCCGCCAGCAGGGCTGGTGGCACGCCTTCGGCGACATTCCGTACAGCGTCTACATCGGGCTGGAGACGGACGCGACCTCGGTCCGCAACTACGAGTCGCTGCTCGTCCCGGGACTGCTCCAGACCCGGGAGTACGCGGAGGCCGTGCTCGCCGGCATGGAGCCCGAGGCGACCGCGGCGGACAACGCCAAGCGGGTCGGCGTCCGGATGAAGCGCCAGGAGCGGATCAGCGACCCGGCGTCGCCGCTGCGGTTCTGGGCGGTGGTCGACGAGTCGGCGCTGCGCCGGGTCGTCGGCGACCGGCGCATCATGCGGGAGCAGCTGGAGCATCTGGTCGAGCTGAGCCACCAGCCGCACGTGACGGTGCAGGTGCTGCCGTACGCGGTGGGCGCGCACCCGGGCATGGTCGGCACCTTCTCGCTGCTGGAGTTCTCCGACACGGCCGACTCCAGCGTGGTCTATCTCGAAGGGGCCACGAGCGACCTGTATCTCGAGAAGCACACCGAGGTGCAGCACTACAGCGTCATGTACGAGCATCTGCGGGCCCAGGCGCTCAATCCCGACCACACGCGCCGGTTCATGGCCGATGTGGCCAAGGAGTACGCCCGCTGAAGACCGGGTAAGGCCATTTGCGATCAGCTTTCGATCGCTACCTGACAGGTATAGGTCATGCCAATTGACATGGTGCCGGGGCAAGATACACCGCGCACCAACCCTCGCGGACGAGATCACGGCATATGCCATCCGGTTGAGTGAATGCGTCTGCCCTACGGGCGAGTTGCCCCGTAGCGTCGATCACGCCTCGAAGCCCCCTGGGCGACGGGGAGTTCCATTCAACCGCAGATCCACCGGGAGCTGATCATGGCAGAACATGGCATTACCGAGGTCTGGAAGAAGTCGTCCTACTCCGGAGCCAACGGCCAGTGCGTCGAAGTGGCCGCCCGGGTCCCCGGCAGCGTCTCCGTGCGCGACTCCAAGGACACCGGCCGCCCCGCTCTGAGCTTCTCGGAGTGCTCCTGGGAGGCCTTCCTCTCGGAGATCGACCGGGGCGTCACCGGCCGCTGAGCGTCCGGCGTCCGCGGAGTCCCGCAGGCCCGGGTACGCGCACCGATCACCCGCACCGCCGCATCCCCGAACTGAGCCCTCTCGACTGGCCCGCCGTCCCGGCCGAGGGGGCTCGGCCCTGCCCCGCGCCGACCCCGGGACCCCGCCCCGTGCGGGGCCCGCCCCTGCGGGACCCGCCCTGGCCCGTGCGGGACCCCCCCGTGCCGGACCCGGCCTGCCCTGCACGGGGTCCGGGCTTCCCCGTGCCGGAGCCGGCCCCCTGCCCCGTGCCGGACCCGCCGCCGGCCCGTGCCGGACCCGCCGCCGGCCCGTGGCGCCGGCCGCTCCCCGGTCCGCTCTCACGCCCGCGGGTAGCGGGCCAGCCAGCCCGGGGACGAGGCCGCCGGGCCGTGCAGCGCCGGGCCCTGCGTCATCTCCATCGAGAAGTCGTCCGCCAGCTCCAGAATCGTCGGCCGTCCCTCCAGCTCGGCCAGCCAGCCCGGCGGCAGCGCGGTCTCGCCGTGCAGCACCCCGAGGAGATGGCCGCAGACGGAACCGGCGGCGGCCGAGGCCCCGCTGTGGTTGACCGCGAGCAGCAGCCCGTGCCGTACGTCCTCGGCGACGAGCGCGCAGTACAGCCCGATGGCCAGCGCGTCGGCCGCGGTGCGGCCCTCGCCCAGCGACTCCACCCGGGCGGCGCTCGGCAACCCCTGCCGCACGGCGCCCAGCGCCCGCTTCAGCCCGTCCATCGTCTCCTCGTGCCCCGGCCGCGTCGCGAGCTGGACGAGCGCCTGCTGCACCGCGTTGTCCAGGGTGTCGCCGCGCGCCAGACCGTGCACGACGACCGCGTACGCCCCCGGCGCGAGACAACCGGTCGGGGCGCCGTGGGTCTGCGCCGCGCACTCCACCGCGAGCTGGAAGACCAACTGCGGCTCCCAGCCCACCAGCAGGCCGAACGGCGCCGAGCGGGTCACCGCGCCGCTGCCGTCCGCCCCCGGGTTCTTCGGCCGGCTGAGGGTGCCCATGACCTCGTCGCCGAACCCGGCCAGACAGGCGCGGTCGGGCTCGCGGCGCGCGTAGAGCCACTCCTCCCGGGCCAGCCACCCGTCGTCCTTGCGGCGCTCGTCGGGACCCCACTCGTGCTGGGTCGCGGCCCACCGCAGATACGCCCGGTGCAGATCGGTCGGCGGGTGCCAGGCACCGGTGTCCCGCCGCACCTGCGCCCGTATCAGCCCGTCGACGGTGAACAGGGTGAGCTGGGTGCCGTCGGTTATCGCGCCGCGCCGCCCGAAGGCGGGGACCAGGTCCGTGATGCCGTTCGGGCCGTGGGCCGTGCGGATGTCGGCCAGCGAGTCGGAGGCGACACCGGCGCCGAGGGCGTCACCGACGGCGCCGCCGAGCAGACAGCCGCGTACCCGGCTGCGGAAGTCCTGCTGTTCGGCGCGGCCCCAGACGGCCGTGCTCACTCCGCTCACTGGTTTCCTCCCGGTTGCGCGCGGGCGGTCCTCGTCATGGCGTCCGCCCGTCCCGTCGTCACGGCCCCCGCGCGTCCTGCCCCCCTCC
>NZ_WHPN01000284.1 GCF_009735685.1 Streptomyces lycii
GTACCGGCGGCTGTTCGGGGTGCCGGGAGCGCTCGCCTTCACGCTCGCCGCGCTGCCCGCGCGGCTGGCGACCTCGATGCTCGGCGTCTCGAACGTCGTCATGATCGCCCTGGTCCGCGACTCGTACGCGCTGGCCGGAGCGGTCTCCGCGACCGGCGTCGCCGCCACGGCCGTCGCCTCGCCGCTGCTGGGGCGGCTGGTGGACCGGCACGGTCAGGCGCGGGTCGCCGTTCCGGCGGCGCTGGTGTTCGCCGTCGGCGTCACCGCGATGCTGCTGTGCGTCCGTTACGACGCGCCGGCCTGGGCGCTGTTCCTGTGCTGTGCCGGTTCGTCGGGGCTGCCGAGCACGGGGGCGATGACCCGCGCCCGCTGGGCCGCCCTGCACCGGGACGACGGCGCGGCCCGGCACACCGCGAACTCCTTCGAGCAGGTGGTGGACGAGGTCTGCTTCATGGGCGGGCCGGTGCTCGCGATGGTGCTGTGCACCACGCTGTTCCCGGAGGCGGGACTGCTCACGGCGGGCGTGCTGATGACCGCCGGCACCCTGCTGTTCGCCGCCCGGCGCGGCACGGAGCCGCCGGTGGCTCCGCGCCCGGCGGCCGGCGCGGCCGGTGGCTCCGCCCCGCTGCGCGTCCCGGGCTTCCCGGCCGTGCTGGTCGTCTTCCTGGCGACCGGGACGCTGTTCGGCTCCCTGGAGGTCGCCACCGTGGCGGCCGTCGACACCCTGGGCGCGGGCGCCGCGAGCAGCCCGGTCCTCGCGCTCCAGGCGGCGGGGTCGTGCCTGGCCGGGCTGGCCTTCGGCGCGTTGCGGCCCGCCCGGCACCCCGCGGCGGGCCTGGCGGCCGGGACCTGCGGGATGGCGCTGGGCGTGCTGCCGCTGACGGCGGCCGGAAGCCTGCCGGTGCTGGCCGTCCTGCTGTTCGTCGCGGGCATGGCCACGGCTCCGACGATGGTCAGCGGGATGTCCCTGGTGCACCGGCTGGTCCCGGCGGCGCGGCTCAACGAGGGCATGACGACGGCGTACACCGGGCTGCTCGCGGGCATCGCCGCGGGCGCGGCGGCGGGCGGTCACGCGGTGGAGCGGCTCGGTGCCCCGGCCGCGTACTGGGTCCCGGCGGCGGCCGGAGCCCTGGCGGCGGCCGCGGCCCTGCCCGGGCTGCGCCGCACGACCCGCTCGCGGTGAGCCGGGCCCGGGTGGAGCCTCCTCTCGGCGCCTCGCCACCCGTCGCCCCGCGGTACGGGTGGCGGTTCCCGTCCTCCTGGGGTGCGGGTGGTGAGGCCCCGCCCGTACCGGGCACGGTCGAGCGCGCGGGAACAGCAGAGGGTGCGGCGCCCGTCGGCGCCGCAACCCCGTCGCGCTCGCGGCCACACCCCATGCCCCCGGCCTCTCCGGGGGCCTCTCCGGGGGCCTCTCCGACGGCCTCTCCGACGGCCTCTCCGGAGGTACGGGGCGAAGCCCTCGCCGACGCGATGGCGCGGCCGGGCGGACACGACGAAGGCGACGTCCGCCCGCGCATTGCACGGGCACACGTCGCCTGTCGTTCTTGTGGTGGAGATGGCGGGAATCGAACCCGCGTCCAACGGTGCGGAAACAGGGCTTCTCCGAGCGCAGTTCGCTGCGATTTTCTCGGCCCCGGAGATCACGCGAACAAGTCTCCGACGGGCCCAGCCACTGTTTGATTTCCCACCGGTTCCCGTGGCCGGAGCCGGTGGTTTAGATCCCTAGCTGATGCCAGGATCCGGGGCGGGATCAACCCCGGGCTGACACTCCGCAGAGTCGCTGTCTGTTAGATCAGGCAGCGAGGGCGAAGGAATCGCGCTTGGTGTTGGCGATTATTTTTTGCGACATATGGTTAACGAGATCATTGCCGCTTCCTCGGCTCGCTTCCCCTGCCTCGACATCCGCTGTCGAAACCGATCATCCCCATGTTTTTTTGACAAGCACACCCGGTCCGAGGCTCCCCGATGACACGAGAAGCGACCGACCCGGTGGCGCTGTGCACCATCGTACTCAACAACCACGACAGGAGCCAGATCATTTCCCGCGAGCGGGAACGATCACGTGATCCCCGTCACACAACCGGGGCCGACTGCCCCACACGGCGCCGGGAGGGGCCGCCGGCCGCGTCAGCCGCGCTGCTTCCGCCGCACCGCGGAGATCGCCCGCTCCGACTCGCGCCGGTCCTGCTTCTCGCGGAGCGTCTGCCGCTTGTCGTACTCCTTCTTGCCCTTGGCGAGCGCGATCTCGACCTTCGCCCGGCCCTCCTTGAAGTACAGCTGGAGCGGCACGATCGTGTGCCCGGTCTCCTGGGACTTGCGCTCCAGCTTGTCGATCTCCTCGCGGTGCAGCAGCAGCTTCCGCTTGCGCCGCGCCGCGTGGTTCGTCCACGTGCCCTGGGTGTACTCCGGGATGTGGACGTTGTGCAGCCACGCCTCGCCGCGGTCGAGGTTGACGAAGCCGTCCACCAGGGAGGCCCGCCCCTGCCGGAGCGACTTGACCTCGGTGCCCGTCAGGACGAGGCCGCACTCGTAGGTGTCGAGGATGTTGTAGTCGTAGCGCGCCTTCTTGTTCTGCGCGACCAGCTTGCGGCCCGACTCCGCGGCCTTCGCCTTAGCCTTGTTGGTTTTTGCCATAGCGCGCCCATTCTCGCACTACGACCCGCCCCCGAGGCCAGTCAATACTGTCCCGGCCCGCTCCACGGCCCGCTCGCGGGCCACCAGGTCCGGGGTGATGCCGCGGCCGTCGACCGCGCGGCCGGACGGGGTGCGGTAGTGGCCGACGGTCAGTTCGGCCACCGAACCGTCCGGCAGCTCCTCGGGCATCTGCACCGAGCCCTTGCCGAAGGTGCGGGTGCCGACGACGACCGCCCGGCCCCGGTCCTGGAGCGCTCCGGTGAGCAGTTCGGCCGAGCTCATGGTGCCGCTGTCGACCAGGACGACCAGCGGTGTCCTGGTGTCGACGGCGCCCTTCCGGGCGTAGAGCGAGCGCTCCTCGCCGCGTACGTCGTAGGTGGCGACCAGGCCGCCGTCGAGAAAGGCCGAGGCCGCGGTGACCGCCTCGGAGACCAGCCCGCCGGAATTGCCGCGCAGGTCGAGCAGGACGCCGGAGCCGCCGCGGGCGCGGGTCACCGCGTGCCGCACCTCGTCGCCGGAACCCTTGGTGAAGGAGCGGACCCGGATCACGGTGGTGCCGTCGGCCTCGCGCTCGTCGGTCACGCTCTCGGCGGCGAGCCGGGCCCGGTGCAGCGTCTCCCGCCAGGTACGGCCGTCGCGTCTCAGCACCAGGTCGACGCTCGAACCCGCGCGGGCGTCCTGCCCGTCACCGCGCAGCCGGGCCACGATCTCAGTGACCGGCATGCCGTCGGCGGGGGTGTCGTCGACGCTGAGGAGCCGGTCCCCGGCCCGGATGCCCGCTCGCTCGGCGGGGCTGCCGGGACGGGCTCGGGTCACGTCGATCCGGCCGTCGGCACCGCTGCCCACCCAGAGGCCGACACCGACATACCAGCCGTCGAGGGTCTGCCGTACGTCCTCGTACTCGCGCTCGCTGTACACGGCCGACCAGCGGTCGCCGCTGCGGCTGACCACCTCCTCGGCGGCCTGCGAACCGGACTGGCCCGCGGCCGACGCGTGCGCCGCGGCATCCTCGACGGCCTGGCGGTCGGCGGTGGCCGCGGCGTTCGCCAGGTCGCTGCCGGCCGCCGAACGCGGCGGGTTCCGTGCGGAGTTCCGTGCCTCGTCGCCCCAGGATCCGGCGATGCCGCCGGTGGCCAGCACACCCCCGAACACCAAGGTCAGGGCGACCCCGCGGCGGAACCGGTGGGGCGGGACGAATAGCGACGAGCCCGACATGCGGGTGAGTCTAGGCCACACCGAGGCGCCGTACGGGGAGTTGACCGTACGGCGCCTTGGGCATACATCACACCTTCAGGTACTTGCGCAAAGCGAAGAACGCCGCAATCGCAGGCATCAGCAATCCGATCGCCAGCACCAGTGGCAGCTTGGACAGCACCGCGTCCCAGCCGATGAAGTTGATCAGGTCGATCTTCTCCGCCAGCCAGTTGTTGACGAGGAAGTACTTGCCGAAGACCAGGAGCACACAGGCGAAGCCGGCCCCGATGAGACCGGCGATCGCGGCCTCCATGATGAACGGCATCTGGATGTAGAAACTGGACGCGCCCACCAGGCGCATGATCCCGGTCTCCCTGCGGCGGCTGAACGCGGACACCCGCACGGTGTTCACGATCAGCAGCAGCGCAACGATGAGCATCAGCCCCATCACGCACAGCGCCGCGATGTTCATCCCGTTCAGCAGATTGAACAGGTTGTCCAGCACATCCCGTTGGTCCTCCACCGCCTGCACACCCGGGCGCGCCGAGAAGGCGCTCGCGACCACCTGGTACTTCTCCGGGTCCTTCAGCTTGATCCGGAAGGACTCCTGCATCTGGTCCGGGGTCAGCGAGGAGGCCAGCGGCGAGTCGCCGAACTGCTCCTTGTAGTGCTTGTACGCCTCTTCGCTCGACTCGTGCAGCACGCTGTCGACGACCGGCATGCGTTCGAGTTCGGCCTTGATCTCCTTCTTCTGGTCCTCCGTGACCGCACCCTTGGTGCAGTTCGGGTCGCTCTCCGCGTCGTTCTTGTTGCAGAGGAAGATGGAGACGTTGACCTTGTCGTACCAGTAGCCCTTCATCGTGCTCACCTGGTCCCGCATCAGCAGGGACCCGCCGAACAGGGCGAGCGAGAGGGCGACGGAGACGATGACCGCGAACGTCATCGTGAGATTGCGACGGAGACCGACGCTGATCTCCGACAGGACGAACTGGGCGCGCATGATGTCCTTTCTCAGGTGGCGGTGGCGGCTACGGAACGGTCACTCAGTGCTGGTAGCCGTACACACCGCGCGACTGGTCGCGCACCAGTCGGCCCTTCTCGAGTTCGATGACGCGCTTGCGCATCTGGTCGACGATCTGCTGGTCGTGAGTCGCCATGACCACCGTGGTGCCGGTCCGGTTGATCCGGTCCAGCAGCTTCATGATGCCGACGGAGGTCTGCGGGTCGAGGTTGCCGGTCGGCTCGTCCGCGATCAGCAGCATCGGCCGGTTGACGAACGCCCGGGCGATCGCCACCCGCTGCTGCTCACCACCGGACAGCTCGCCGGGCATCCGGTCGTCCTTGCCGCCGAGTCCGACGAGGTCGAGCACCTCGGGCACGGTCTTGCGGATCTGCCCGCGCGGCTTGCCGATGACCTCCAGGGCGAACGCGACGTTCTCCCCCACCGTCTTGTTCGGCAGCAGCCGGAAGTCCTGGAACACGGTCCCCAACTGGCGGCGCATCTGCGGCACCTTCCAGTTGGAGAGCCGCGCCAGGTCCTTGCCGAGCACGTGTACCGACCCGTGGCTGGCGCGCTCCTCGCGCAGCAGCAGCCGCAGGAAAGTGGACTTGCCGGAACCGGAGGAGCCCACGAGGAAGACGAACTCGCCCTTCTCGACCTCGAGCGAGACGTCCCGCAGCGCGGGCCGGGTCTGCTTGGGGTAGGACTTGGAAACATTGTCGAATCGGATCACGGGTGCACCACGGTCGACCTGTAGAGGGGAACACGGGAGCCGCACAGCGGCTCCCGCCGGTGAGCGTGACCATACGCGAAGCCTGAGGTGTCGCGCAGTCCGCACCCGGGTATGAGCGGTAATTCACGGCCCTGACGGGCACAAACCAGGCATAGGCCCTGCGCCCCTCCCCCGGGCAGGTCACCGGCCCCGGCCACCGGTCCGTGCCCCGGCCCCGGCGGCGGCCGGGCGGCGGTTTTCCCGGTGGATTCGCGTGGGGCGCGCCGGATCGCCGGGAAGCTGGCACAGTGGTAAAGGGGAACCAATGCGCTTCCCCGCGCGTTGGCCGCGGTGAGGAGGAGATCGCATGACATGCGACCGACTGGTGTGCGCCAACTGCGCGGCCCCGGTCAGCGAGGGCCGTTGCCCCGTCTGCCGCGCCAGCCGCGAGCGGATGCAGCACCAGGAAGGCCTCTTCGCTGCGCTGTCACCGGCCGCACTGCTCGCGCTGGTGGTGGCCCTGGTGGCACTGGCCGTGCTCGCGGCCGCCCATCAGACCGCGTAACCGACCCGGCACCCCCGTAGCACCCGCGCTTCAGCCCCGTAAGTCCGCCGGCCCCGTCCGGCCCGGGCCGTGCGGGATCCGCGCACCGACGGGACGAGGGCCCCGGGACACCATGGTGTCCCGGGGCCCTCGTCATGCCGTACGGCTGTGATCGCCGGGTCAGGCGACGGCGCCGCCGTCCCGCGTCACCAGACGCGGCAGGAAGCGGAAGCCGATGCCGCCCGCGATCATCGTCGCGGCACCGAGCAGCAGGAACGCGGTCTCGGAAGCACCGGTCTCGGCCAGCTCCTCCTTGGCCTCGCCCTGCTCCACCGGCTGCGAGCCGACGTTGTCGGTGCCGGTGTCGACGTTGCCGCCGCTGCCGTCGGGGCCGGGGTTGTTGCCCCCGCCGCCGTTGCCGGCGCCGTCGGTGGGCTCAGGGTCCGGGTCGGACGGTCCCGGGTCGGTCGGTCCCGGGTCCGTGGGCTCGGGGTCGGTGGGCTCCGGGTCCGTCGGCTCCGGGTCCGTGGGCTCGGGGTCGGTGGGCTCCGGGTCCGTCGGCTCCGGGTCCGTGGGCTCGGGATCGGTCGGGTCCGGGATGCCCGTCGGCTCCTCTCCCGGCTCCGACGGGTCGTCGTCCGGGTCGCCGAGGGTGACGCCGACGCCGACGCCGTCCTCGTCGACGGAGGCCTTCGCGCCGATGCCGGCAATGCCGATCTCTATGTCCGCGGCCTGCGCGGCACCGGCCGCGGTCAGGGACGCGCCGGCAGCGATCACCGCACCGGCGGTGATCCGCGCCACGCGCAACCGCATCTTCTTCGTCATCTAGCTGCTACCCCCAGTAGCTGATCATTGGATGAAGCAGCCATGTATGGGCTGGCCGTCGTACCGGGTAGCTTCCCACGGGGCGCGCACTCCGCCCCGTCCCCGCATCACGCGCGCCCCAAACATAGGCATGCCGCGCGTCAGCCTTCCCAAGTTCCAACAAGCCGTCAAGGTCATTGCGGGCGCAATGTCCTCTATGCAGTCACTTGGCCGTCGCATGGGCACACACCTGTGACGAAAAAGACAACTGCCACTCCCCGAGTGGCAGTTGTCCGGTCGCCTCGCCCGTTCCCGGCCGACGAGGCGTCAACTTTGCTACTTTTCGCGCTGCTTGCGCCAGCGGATGCCCGACTCCAGGAAGCCGTCGATGTCGCCGTCCAGCACCGCCTGCGGGTTGCCCACCTCGTGATCCGTCCGCAGGTCCTTGACCATCTGGTACGGATGCAGCACGTACGACCGCATCTGGTTGCCCCAGGAGCCGGCGCTGTCGCCCTTGAGGGCATCCATCTTGGCCTGCTCCTCCTGCCGGCGGCGCTCCAGAAGCTTGGCCTGGAGGACGTTCATCGCCGTGGCCTTGTTCTGGATCTGCGAGCGCTCGTTCTGGCAGGAGACGACGATGCCGGTGGGGATGTGGGTCAGCCGCACCGCGGAGTCGGTGGTGTTGACGCCCTGGCCGCCCGGCCCGGAGGAGCGGTAGACGTCGACGCGCAGCTCGGACTCGTCGATCTCGATGTGGTCGGTCTGCTCGACGACGGGCAGCACCTCGACCCCGGCGAACGAGGTCTGCCGGCGGCCCTGGTTGTCGAACGGCGAGATGCGCACCAGCCGGTGCGTGCCCTGCTCGACGGAGAGGGTGCCGTAGGCGTACGGGACCTGGACGGCGAAGGTGGTCGACTTGATGCCGGCCTCTTCGGCGTACGACGTCTCGTAGATCTCCGTCTTGTAGTTGTGCCGCTCGGCCCAGCGCAGATACATCCGCTGGAGCTGCTCGGCGAAGTCGGCGGCGTCGACGCCGCCCGCCTCGGCGCGGATGTTGACGAGGGCCTCGCGGGAGTCGTACTCGCCGGAGAGAAGGGTGCGCACCTCCATCTCCTCGACGGCCTTGCGCACCGCCACCAGCTCGCCCTCCGCCTCGGCGCGGGCGTCCGCGTCGTCCTCGGAGTCGGCGAGCTCGAAGAGCACTTCGAGATCGTCGATCCGGGCGCGCAGCTCCTCCGTCCGGCGCAGCTGTCCCTGGAGATAGGACAACCGGCTGGTGATCTTCTGCGCGTTCTCCACGTCGTCCCAGAGGTTGGGCGACGCCGCCTGCTCCTCGAGCACGGCGATGTCGGCCCTCATCCGCTCAGGGTCGAGGACGGCCTCGATCGACCCCATGGTCGCTGCGAGGGACTTCAGCTCTTCGGATACATCGACGACTGCCACGCCCCCCAGCGTAACGGCTGTGCGCCGCGGCCCTCGCCGGGGCAGGTCACGGGTCCACGGGTGCCGAGTGCGGCGGGCCGCCGGGCGCCTGGTTGCCACCGGGCTCGTCGCCCCCGGAGGTGGCCAGCCAGCCGCCGATACCGGCCGCCGCGAGCACGGCGGCGGCCGTCACCCCGAGCCGCACCCGGCGCCGCCGGGCGGCCTCCGCGGCCGAACGGTGGCGTGCGGAGCCGGGACGGCGCTCGCCCGCGACACGGGGCACACGAGCAGTGCCGCGCGCCCCTCCCGCCAGCTCGTCCGCGCTGGGCACGCGCATGCTGGTGTGGGTGTCGCGGCCGGAGTCCGGCGCGGACCCGTGCACCAGCGGGACGGCACCGCGGCGGGGCGTCCCGGGCGCGGTCTCGGGCCGGTACGGATCCTCCTCGTAACCCTGCTGCTCCGGGTCGTCCGGGTCCGGTTCGTCCACGTCGAGCGGCGGCAGCCCGGCCAGGCCGGGCAGGATCTCCCGGAGCCGGCCCGCCAGCTCCGCGGCCCGCAGCCGGGACGCGGGCGACTTCGCGAGGCACTGGACGAGCAGCTGCCACAGCTCGTCGGGGATGCCGGGCAGCGGGGCGACACTCTCGGTGACATGGCGGCGCAGTACGGCGCCGGGGTGGCCGCCGCCGAAGGGCGTGAAGCCCGCCAGCAGCTCGTAGAGGACCGTGGCGAGGGCGTAGATGTCGACGGAGGCGCGCGGCGGCAGGCCCTCGACGATCTCGGGGGCCAGATAGTCGGGGGTGCCGATGATGTTGCGGGCGGCGGCGTTCTGCCCGGCCCGGGCGCCGCCGGTGCCCGGTCCCGAGCCACCTGCGGCGGAGGAGCGCAGGGCGCGGGTACGGCCCGGGGCGTCGACGAGCCGGGCGATGCCGAAGTCCGTGAGCAGCGCGGGATGCGCGCCGCCGGGGCCGAGCGGGCCCTGCATGTCGAGGAGGACGTTCTCCGGCTTGACGTCGCGGTGCACGACGCCCGCAGCGTGCGCGGCGGCGAGCCCGTCGGCGACGTCAGCGGCGATGGCGACGGCCGCCTCGGGGGCGAGCCGGCGCTCGCGGTCCAGGCGGGTGCGCAGATCCGTGCCGCGCACCAGGTCCATGACGAGCGCGAGGTCGTTGCCGTCCACCACGAGGTCGCGGACACCGACCACGCGCGGGTGGTCGAGGCTGAGCAGCGCGGTGCGCTCGCGGACGAAGCGTTCGACGAGGTCCTGGTCCGACGCCAGGTCCTCGCGCAGGAGTTTGACGGCGACGGGGCCCTCGGGCCCTTCGCCCAGCCACACCGTGCCGGCGGACCCCCGCCCCAGGATCTGGTGGGCGGTGTACCGGCTACCGATCTTCCGTGCCAAGACTGCTCCGACGTGTCATGCCCTCCGGCGGGGGGCTGGCGTTGGCGACAAAGCTACGCGGCCGCCGGGGGTTCGCGCGCCCAAGATGGCACCAACCGTCACTTCCGGGGGATAAATCCGCCCGCAGGAGTCGACAAATCTCCTGTGTGAGCCTCTGTACGAGCCTCCTGTACGAGTGCTCCGCGCCGGTCCCCCGGCGGTGCGGGCGGGAGCGGACGGCTGGGCCTGTCCCTGTCCCTGTCCCCGTGGCCGTTCCCGCATACGCCCGTCGCCGTCCCGGCCCCGGCGCCGGTCCCCGCTCGGCTGCTGTGTCGGCCCCGGCGCCGTTCTCCGCTCGGCTCCCGTCCGCTCCTGTCTGCTCCTCTGTCCGCTCCTGTCTCGGCTCCGCTGCTGTCGGCTCCGCTGCTGTCTTCGCTCGCGGCCCGGCACAGGCGGCCGGGCGCGGAGCGGCGCCGGTGCCTGTGCGGCCGGGGGCCGGGGGCCGGGGGCCGGGAACAGCGGGCCGGGCCCCGGAGACAGCTGGGCCGGTGCCGGTGCCGGCGACCACCGTTTTTGGCGGCCCACCGATCCGGCGGCCCGCCGGCCCGGGCGACGGTTCAGCGGGGCGCCGGTCGGCCGAGCGCCGGTCCGCGGGGCACAGGTCCGCAGGGCCCAGGTCCGCAGGGCGCAGGTCCGCGGGGCGGCGGCGGTCCGCGGGGCGCCGGTCCGGCGGACGCCTGTCCGTCAGGTGCCGGACCGGTGACCGGTCCGGCGGGTGCCCTTCCGGCGGGCGGCCGGGCTCGTGTGCGCGCGGCCGCCGGGACCGGGCGGGCGGTGGCGGCGCCCGGAGGCGGTCAGCCGTTGCCGCCCGTGTCCGGGATCTCGGGGGCGTTCTCGGATGCCTCGCCGAGCTGGGAGATCCAGTCCGTGGCCTGACCGATCCAGTCGGTGGTGGCCTGCCAGAAGCTCTTGCCCTCGGCGACCCAGTCCTGGAGCGGGGTGAGTTCCCAGATCAGCCAGGCGGCCACGATGAGGATCAGCACGGTGAACAGACAGCCCTTGAGGCAGCCGAGGCCCGGGATCCGCATCGGATTGGCGCTGCGGCGCGGCTCGCGGCGCGGGCGCGGCTCGGGGGCGGGCGGCCGGGTGTACCGCTGCGGGGGCGGCTCCTGCCGGCGTCGGGGGCGCGGCTGCTGCTGGGGCGGCGGGGCGTACGGCGCGGGGGGCTGCTGCCCCTGCTGCCCGTACCCCTGCTGCCCGTACGGCTGCTGCGGTGCCGGGCGGCGCGGGGCGCGGCGCAGCGGGTCCTCGCTCGGGTCGAGGTACTGGACCTGGGTCTGCTCGTTGCGGTCGCGGGCCGCGCGCATCTGGTTCTGCCAGGGGTGCTCGTCGTCCGGGCCGCCCGGTCCGGGCGGCGGGCCGGGGGGCACGGGGGGCATCGCCCGGGTCGGGTCGGCACCTGCCGCGGCGCCCGCGGCACCGGCGGCACCGGCCGCTCCCGCCGCCGGCATCACGTTGGTCGCGGCGTTCGGGTCGTAGGCGGACGAGCCCGTGGGCAGGACCTGGGTCGGGTCGGCCGAACCGGGCGCCCCGCCGTGGCCCGCGCCCGTGCCCGGGACCTGCGCGGGCGTGGGATCGGGGGCCAGCAGTGCGGCGACGCCGAGCGCGGCCTCGGCCTGGGCGGCGGAGGCGTGCACCCCGACACCGGCGGCGACCGTGCGCAGGCCCCGGGCGAGGTTCTCGGCGCTGGGCCGCTGGTCCGGGTTCTTGCGCAGACAGTGCTCGATGACCGTCCACAGCGGCTCGGGCACGGTGGTGGGGCGGCGGGGCTCCTCGCTGAGGTGCTTGTGCAGCACCTCCAGGGCCGACTCGCCGGCGAACGGGGGACGGCCGGTGACCAGTTCGTAGAGCAGGATGCCCGCGCCGTAGATGTCCACGGCGGACGTCTGCGGCCGGCCCTCGGCCGACTCCGGCGCGACATAGGCCGGGGTGCCGACGAACTCGTGGGTGCGGGTCAGCCCCGGGGAGTCCGCGAGACGCGCGATCCCGAAGTCCGTCAGCATCGGGTGCATCCCGTCACCGCTGTCCGCGAGCAGCACGTTCGCGGGCTTGAGGTCTCGGTGCACGATGCCGTCGGCGTGGCTGGCGGCCAGCGCGTCGGCGATCTGCGCGGTCAGCAGGGAGGCGGCGACCGGGGTGAAGGGGCCGTTCTCCCGCAGATAGCGGTGCAGGTCCGGGCCGTCGATCAGATCCATCACCAGGGCGAGCAGGTCGCCCTCGACCACCAGGTCGCGGGTCCGCACGATGTTGGGGTGGGTGAGCCGGAGCAGCACGGACCGCTCGCGCAGGAAGCGCATCACGACGTCCGGGTCGTTCGCCAGCTCCTCCTTGAGGACCTTGATCGCCACCGTCTCGCCGGGCTGCCCGGCCACGGCCGCCTCGGCGCCGGCCGCCTCGCGCTGCCGGGCCCGCCACACGGTGCCCGTCGCGCCCCGGCCGAGCGGCTCCTCGAGCAGGTACTTACTGCCTACCGGCCGCACGTCATGCGCTCCCTGGTCGTGGTCGGAGACTTGGTTCCGGTCCGCCGACGGTGTCCACGGGCCGTTCCGCCCCCACTGTAGTGCCGCCGGCCAGGCAGTCGACCGGCCGTGTACGGGGCCGGTCCGGTTCGGCCGCCGGGGGGCGGTGTACGGAGAGACGCGAACGGGGCCCCCGGGGGTTGCCGCACCCGGCTCGCGCGCCCCGCGGCGGAATGCCGCGCCCGCCCGGCCGGAAGGCCGCGCGCCCCTGACGGGAGCCGCGCGCCCGGCGGGCGGAAGACCGCGCGCCCCCGGCGGAATGCCGCACCCCGAGCGGAACGTGTGGGCCCCCGGAAGCGGCGGTCCGGCGTGCGACGCGGGATGTAATGCGCAGCCCTGCGTACGAGCCGGGCGTACGAGCCCTGCGTACGAGCCGGTCGTCGCCGGGGGGCGGGGGCGGGGCGGGCGCGGCCGGGTGTCGCAGCCGGGGCGGGCGAGGTCGGCCGGAT
>NZ_WHPN01000285.1 GCF_009735685.1 Streptomyces lycii
GGTTGGAGTTGACTGGTACTAATAGGCCGAGGGCTTGTCCTCAGTTGCTCGCGTCCACTGTGTTGGTTCTGAAATAACGAACTGTGTTGTTCCGGTTTGTTTGTTTCATAGTGTTTCGGTGGTTATTGCGTTAGGGAAACGCCCGGTTACATTCCGAACCCGGAAGCTAAGCCTTTCAGCGCCGATGGTACTGCAGGGGGGACCCTGTGGGAGAGTAGGACACCGCCGAACAATCTTTGAGCCGTGTTCCCCGAGGCCATCGCCTCGGGGAACACGGCTTTTCTTCGTTGCGGGCCCGTACCGCCGGGCCCTGTGACTCCCTCGTCCGGGCCTGCGGGTAAAGTCGGGGGCATCGTTGGTACGTTCCCCGCAGGAGGCAGCCGGGTGGAGCTCCAGGAGACGCGCGTTCAGACGGACCGCGTCCTCACCATCCCGAACATTCTCAGCATGGCACGCCTGCTGGGCGTGCCGCTCTTCCTCTGGCTGATCCTGCTCCCCGAGTTCGGAGGGCCCAATGCCGATGGCTGGGCCCTTCTCGTGCTGGCGCTGAGCGGAGTCAGTGACTACCTGGACGGCAAGCTGGCCCGGCGGTGGAACCAGATCAGCAGTCTCGGCAGGCTTCTCGATCCGGCCGCGGACCGGCTGTACATTCTCTCCACCATCATCGGGCTCACCTGGCGGGAAATCCTCCCGTGGTGGCTGACAGCGCTCCTTCTGGCCCGGGACCTGACGCTTCTCGTCATGGTCGGCGTGCTCCGCCGGCACGGCTATCCGCCGCCGCAGGTGAACTTCCTCGGCAAGGCGGCCACATTCAACCTCATGTATGCCTTCCCGCTGCTGCTGTTGAGTGACGGGAACGGATGGCTGTCGTCACTGGCTGCTATTTTCGGATGGGCATTCGCAGGTTGGGGTACAACGCTCTATTGGTGGGCAGGGATCCTCTACGTGGTCCAGGTCCGCCGGCTTGTGAAGGCGGACGCCGCGGCTGGTTGATCCAGACCCTGCGCGGCGGTGCCCGGCAGTGGTTCTCCGGAATGTTTCGAGTCGTGAGGCCCGGTGGTCCTCCGGAGGCCCCGGTCGGGCGTCGAGTCCGCATGACCGTCGTCTCTTCAAGGAGGACGCTTCCGACATGAAGGCCGTCGTGATGGCCGGAGGCGAAGGCACCCGCCTTCGCCCCATGACCTCGAGTATGCCGAAGCCGCTCCTGCCGGTGGCCAACCGGCCGATCATGGAGCATGTACTGAGGTTGCTCAAGAGGCACGGGCTCAGCGAGACCGTGGTGACTGTTCAATTCCTCGCCTCGCTCGTCAAGAATTACTTCGGAGACGGGGAAGAGCTCGGCATGGAGCTCACCTACGCCAACGAGGAGAAGCCACTCGGTACGGCGGGAAGTGTCAAGAACGCCGAGGAAGCGCTCAAGGACGACGCGTTCCTGGTCATTTCCGGTGACGCGCTCACGGACTTCGACCTGACGGAGCTCATCAATTTCCACAAGGAAAAGGGCGCGCTCGTCACCGTCTGCCTGACACGGGTGCCGAACCCGCTGGAATTCGGCATCACGATTGTCGACGACGAAGGGAAGGTTGAACGCTTCCTGGAGAAGCCGACGTGGGGCCAGGTCTTCTCCGACACCGTCAACACCGGTATCTACGTCATGGAGCCCGAGGTCTTCGACTACGTCGAGGCGGACGTGTCGGTGGACTGGTCGGGGGACGTCTTCCCGCAGCTGATGAAGGAAGGCAAGCCGATCTACGGCTATGTCGCCGAGGGCTACTGGGAGGACGTCGGCACCCACGAGAGCTACGTCAAGGCTCAGGCGGACGTCCTCGAAGGCAAGGTGGACGTCGACCTCGACGGGTTCGAGATCTCCCCGGGAGTCTGGGTGGCGGAAGGGGCGGAGGTGCACCCCGACGCCGTACTCCGCGGGCCCGTCTACATCGGTGACTACGCGAAGGTGGAGGCCGGCGCCGAGCTGCGCGAGCACACGGTCGTCGGGTCCAATGTCGTCGTCAAGTCCGGATCGTTCCTGCACAAGGCCGTCGTTCACGACAACGTGTACATCGGGCAGCAGAGCAATCTGCGCGGCTGCGTCATCGGCAAGAACACCGACATCATGCGTGCGGCCCGGATCGAGGACGGCGCGGTCATCGGTGACGAATGCCTCGTGGGCGAAGAATCGATTGTCCAGGGCAACGTCCGGGTGTACCCGTTCAAGACGATCGAGGCGGGCGCGTTCGTCAACACCTCGGTGATCTGGGAGTCCCGTGGGCAGGCTCATCTCTTCGGCGCCCGCGGGGTCAGCGGCATCCTGAACGTCGAGATCACCCCGGAGCTGGCCGTACGCCTGGCGGGCGCGTACGCGACCACGCTCAAGAAGGGGTCGACGGTCACGACCGCGCGCGACCACTCCCGTGGCGCCCGTGCCCTGAAGCGCGCCATGATCTCGGCTCTCCAGACCAGCGCCATCGACGTACGGGACCTGGAGAACGTCCCGCTGCCGGTCGCCCGGCAGCAGACGGCGCGCGGCAGTGCCGGCGGCATCATGATCCGCACGTCGCTCGGCGTGCCGGACTCCGTCGACATCATGTTCTTCGACGAACGCGGCGCCGACCTCTCCCAGGCCGGGCAGCGCAAACTGGACCGGGTCTACGCCCGCCAGGAGTACCGGAGGGCCTTCCCGGGCGAGATCGGTGATCTGCGCTTCCCGTCCAGCGTGTTCGACTCCTACACCGGATCGCTCCTCCGCGCCGTCGACACCACGGGTGTCGCCGAGGCCGGACTCAAGGTGGTCGTCGACGCGTCGAACGGAAGCGCCGGTCTGGTGCTCCCGAGCCTGCTCGGCCGGCTGGGGGTCGACGCCCTCACCATCAATCCGGGGCTCGACGAGTCGCGTCCCACGGAGTCGGCCGACACCCGCCGCTCCGGGCTGGTGCGGCTCGGCGAGATCGTGGCTTCCGCCCGCGCCGCCTTCGGTGTGCGCTTCGACCCCGTCGGTGAGCGGCTGTCGCTCGTCGACGAGCGCGGCCGGATCGTGGAGGACGACCGGGCACTGCTGGTGATGCTCGACCTGGTGGCGGCCGAACGGCGCAGCGGCCGGGTCGCGCTGCCGGTCACCACGACCCGTATCGCCGAGCAGGTCGCGGCGTATCACGGGACCCAGGTGGAGTGGACGACGACCTCGCCCGACGACCTGACGCGGGTCGGCCGCGCCGACTCCACGATCTTCGGTGGCGACGGCCGGGGCGGGTTCATCGTGCCGGAGTTCAGCAGCGTCTTCGACGGGGCGGCGGCCTTCGTACGGCTGATCGCCCTCGTCGCCCGGACGCAGCTGACGCTGAGCCAGATCGACGCCCGGATCCCGCGGGCCCATGTCAAGCGGCGGGACCTCGCCACGCCGTGGGCGGTCAAGGGTCTCGTGATGCGTCATGTGGTGGAGGCCGCCGGCGACCGCTCCGTCGACACCACCGACGGCGTACGGGTCGTGGAGGCCGACGGCCGCTGGGTGCTGGTCCTGCCGGACCCGGCCGAGGCGGTCACGCATCTGTGGGCGGAGGGCCCGGACGAGGCATCGGCGGAGGCGCTGCTCGACGAGTGGGCCGCCGTGGTGGACAGCGCCGGACACTGATCCGGCAGCACAGGACGGCAGTACCGGGCCGCGCCGGAAGTCTCCGGCGCGGCCCGGCGCGTCGGAGCGCGGCACACCGGTGGGGGCATTGGGTGCCGGAGGCTCCGACGTGCGACGATGTGCGGCATGTCGCAGCAGCCACCCGATCGGAGCACACACGCGCCTCGTTCACGCCCGGACGCGTCCATGTCGCTGCTGACCCATGCGATGGAGCACAGCCTCGACGACGGTTACGCCGAGGCGGCCGAGCGGCACGCCGCTGAGGGGACCCGCGGGCTGCCGAAGACCCTGCGGGCGAAACTCGGCCTCGCGGCCGGACTGGTCCTCGCGGCCGCGGTGGTCACCGTCGGCGCGGCGCAGGCACAGGTCGAGGCACCGGTGCTCGCGAAGGAACGCGAAGAGCTGATCGACCGTATCGAGGCCGAGACGGAGACGGCGGACGCGCTGGAGGAGGACGTCGACGGCCTGCGCGAGGAGGTCGGTGAACGCCAGCGGGAGGCACTGGAGAAGCACGGCGGTGACCGGAGCGGGCTCACCCTTCTTCTGGCCGGCGCCACCGAGGTCACCGGGCCCGGGGTGAAGCTCGTCGTCGACGACGCCGAGCAGACGGACGCGGGCGGCGGCGGGCCGCGGGACAGCGGGGACTTCTCCGACACCGGCCGGGTCCGGGACCGGGACATGCAGCGTGTCGTCAACGGCCTCTGGCAGTCGGGCGCGGAGGCGATCGCCGTCAACGGGCAGCGGCTGACCGC
The DNA here is from genome assembly GCF_009735685.1 of Streptomyces lycii. Lineage (GTDB taxonomy): Bacteria > Actinomycetota > Actinomycetes > Streptomycetales > Streptomycetaceae > Streptomyces > Streptomyces lycii. The sequence continues at coordinate 4,378 of NZ_WHPN01000285.1, forward strand.
CGTGTCCGCGATCCGCGCGGCGGGCGAGGCCATACTGGTCGACAACAAGCCGCTGGTGCCGCCGTACACGGTGCTCGCGGTGGGGGACGGACAGCGGATCAGCAGCACCTTCCGGAGCAGCGCGGACGGGCAGTATCTGCAGGTGCTCCAGGACAACTACGGTGTCCGGGCGAACATCTCCGTGCAGGAGGAGCTGACCCTGCCCGCGGCTCCGAGCCTGATCGTACGCAACGCAGAGCCGAAGGGCGGCGGCTCGGATCAGCAGGCCGCCGAAACAGGGAAAGGCACATCGTGATCGCCGTACTGGGCCTCGTCGTGGGAGTCGTGGTGGGACTGCTTGTCCGGCCCGAGGTACCGGCGGTGGTGGAACCGTACTTGCCCATCGCCGTCGTGGCAGCGCTCGACGCGGTGTTCGGGGGCCTGCGGGCCATGCTGGACGGGATCTTCGACGACAAGGTCTTCGTCGTCTCGTTCCTGTCGAACGTCGTGGTGGCCGCGCTGATCGTCTTCCTCGGGGACAAGCTCGGTGTGGGCGCCCAACTGTCCACCGGTGTGGTCGTCGTGCTCGGCATCCGGATCTTCTCCAACGCCGCGGCCATCCGCCGGCACGTGTTCCGGGCGTGAGGCCGATGAGCAGCGACGAGCAGCCGGAGAAGGAGCAGCGGGAGCAGCGGCGCCCGGAGGACGGGCGGCGCCCCGGGACGGAGCGGCCCGGTGGCGCGGCGGCGGCCCCCGCGGGCGGGAACTCTCCCGCCGGTGGCCCGGTGCGGCGGCCGGAGGGCGGGGACCGCGGACGCACGGGCGGTGAGGAACGGCGGTCCGCGCCGCCGGAGCCCCCGAAGACCGGTGGTGCCCAGGAGCAGGCGCGGCGGCCGCTGCCGGCCGAGGAGCCGGCCGGGGACACGGAGCAGTGGGTCCGCGAGCCCGGGCCCGCCCCGGCCGCCGAGGCACCGAGGCCCGGGCCGGCCGCGGACGGCTCCGCACCGGGCGGCCCCGGGGGCGGGGCGGGCGACGGCCTGACGGGACGGCAGCGGCTGCTGGCCGGCGTGTGGCCGCCGCGCTTCAGCCGCGCGCAACTCATCGTCGCGCTGCTGCTGTTCGTGCTGGGCCTGGGGCTGGCCATCCAGGTGCGTTCCACCAGCGACAACAGCGCGCTGCGCGGCGCGCGGCACGAGGACCTCGTACGGATCCTGGACGAGGTCGACGACCGCACGCAGCGCCTGGAGGACGAGAAGCAGGCGCTGGAGGAGCAGCGTTCCGAACTCGAAAGCAGCTCCGACCAGGCCGAGGAGGCCCGCCGGCAGACGGCGCAGAAGGAGCAGCAGCTCGGTGTGCTGGCCGGCACGGTCGCCGCCGAGGGCCCGGGCATCAGCGTGGACGTCAGCGCCCCGAAGGGGGCCGTGGAGGCGGACATGCTGCTCGACGCCGTCCAGGAGCTGCGTGCCGCGGGGGCAGAGGCGATTCAGATCAACGACATCCGCATCGTGGCCGGGTCGTACTTCGAGCAGAGCGGCTCCGGGGTGCGGATCGACGGCAAGGCGGTGCAACAGCCGTACGAGATCAGGGCGATCGGGGATCCGCAGGATCTGGAGCCCGCGCTCAACATCCCGGGCGGTGTGGTGCAGACACTGGAGAAGGAGCAGGCCACGGTGGCGATCACCCGTGAGGACGCGGTCGTCGTGGACGCCTTGCGGCCGGCGGAGCGGCCTGACTACGCTCGGTCGTCATCGCAGTGAGGCGGGCACGCATGGAAGGTGTCCCGGAAGGGCATGCGGTTGCGGGGGGTCGGCGCACCGTGACGGCGGCGCGTGATGGAAACTGTCTGATGGTCATGGACGTTGTCATCATGTCCAGGTCGGCACAGAAGTGCATCGAGGGTTCATCCTGCCCCACGGGCGGGTCTGTTTCGGTCAAGGGGAATCGCCCGTGAAGTTGTTTGGGAAGTTGTTCGGCAAGAGCGCCCGCGAGGACAGCGGCGGCGCCCGTCACCGTGCGGGACGCGACGCGGGCGGCGGCGCGGAGGCGGAAGGACGCCCGCTGTTCCGTGACGAGGTCGGCGGCGGCGACATTTCCGGTGGCCACGGCGCGTCCTCTGTTGACCCTGGCGCGTCCGGCCGCATAGGTTTCGGGGAACCATCAACCTCAAGTGCGGGTGGAGGGTTTGCCTCCGACCCGCACGCGTCCCAGGCCCCCTCGGGGCAGCCGCAGCAGGAGGCACAGTCCATGTCGGCCTTGCCCGTTTGTTCCAGGTGCGGACACCGCAATCCCGAGGCGAGCCGGTTCTGCTCCAACTGTGGAGCCCCGCTGCGCCCGGCGCCGTCCGAGCGCCCCTCGGAGACGACCTCGACGATCTCGATCTCGGGCCTGGAGGCGTACGACGCGGAGGCCACCGGCCAGACCGCGCCGCCGCTGTCGCCCGAGGCGCAGGCCGCCGTGGACGCGCTGCCGATGGGATCGGCGCTCCTGGTCGTCCGGCGCGGCCCGAACTCGGGCAGCCGCTTCCTGCTGGACGGGGAGCTGACCACGGCGGGCCGCCATCCGCAGAGCGACATCTTCCTGGACGACGTCACCGTCTCGCGCCGGCACGTGGAGTTCCGCCGCGGGCCGGACGGCACCTTCACGGTCGCCGACGTGGGCAGTCTGAACGGCACCTACGTCAACCGGGAGCGGATCGACTCGGTGGTGCTGGCGCAGGGCGACGAGGTGCAGATCGGCAAGTACCGGCTGGTGTTCTACGCGAGCCAGCGGGGCATCTGACCCGCCACAGGAAGGCCCATGGGCATGACACCGTCAGGCGGCGCCGGTTCCGGCGCCGCCTCCGCGGACGGCCCGCTCGTCAGCATCGGGGCGGTCCTCGGGCAGCTGCGTGAGGAGTTTCCCGAGGTCACCATCTCCAAGATCCGCTTCCTGGAGGCGGAGGGGCTCGTCGAGCCGCGGCGCACCGCGTCGGGCTACCGGAAGTTCAGCCCGCACGACATCGAGCGGCTCGGCCGGATCCTGCGCATGCAGCGGGACCACTACCTGCCGCTCAAGGTCATCCGGGAGCACCTCGACGCGCTGGAACGCGGCGAGCAGGTGCGCCTGCCGGCCCCCGGGCGGCACCGGGAACTGCTGGACGGGGTGCCCGAGCCCCCGGAGGACGTACCGGCGGCCGCCCGGGTGGGCCGTGAGGAACTGCTGGCCGCGGCCGGTGCCCGGCCGGAGGACCTGGCGGAATGGGAGTCGTACGGGCTGATCGGCCCGGACGGCGACGGCGGCTACGACAGCGAGGCCGTCACCGTGGCCAAGCTGATCGGCGAGGTGGCCCGGTTCGGCCTGGAACCGCGCCATCTGCGGGTCATGAAGGCCGCCGCCGACCGCGAGGCCGGACTGGTCGAACAGGTCGTGGCACCGCTGCGGCGGCACCGGAACCCGCAGACCCGCGCCCATGCGGAGGCGACCGCCCGGGAGCTGGCCACGCTGTCCGTACGTCTGCACGCGGCCCTCGTGCAGGCCTCCCTCCGGACGCGGCCGGAGTGACCGGAGAAGTGCCCGACTACCCAAAACCGCCGGGCACGTCCTAGGGTTGCTGTGTGAATGAGCTCGACGTCGTGGGTGTCCGGGTGGAAATGCCCTCCAACCAGCCGATCGTGCTCCTGCGTGAAGTGGGAGGCGACCGGTATCTCCCCATCTGGATCGGACCGGGGGAGGCCACCGCCATCGCTTTCGCCCAGCAGGGCATGGCCCCGGCCCGGCCGCTGACGCACGACCTCTTCAAGGACGTGCTCGAAGCGGTCGGCCAGGAGCTGACGCAGGTGCGCATCACCGATCTCCAGGACGGAGTGTTCTACGCCGAGCTGGTCTTCGCGAGCGGGGTCGAGGTCAGTGCCCGTCCCTCCGACGCCATAGCGCTGGCGCTGCGCACCGGTACGCCGATCTTCGGCAGTGACGGGGTGCTCGACGACGCGGGGATCGCGATTCCGGACGAGCAGGAGGACGAGGTCGAGAAGTTCCGCGAGTTCCTCGACCAGATCTCGCCCGAGGACTTCGGGACGAACAACAGCCAGTGAGCCGGCTGCCGTCACCTGCCGGGCGCCATTCGGCTAGCCGTTCCCCGGAAGGGGTCACGGAAAACCACTCTCAGGGTGATTATCACTCGGCGTGGCGAGCGCGGCGATCGTTGACGCACCCCGGGTGACTGCCTACCGTCGACATGGCAGGTCAAGGACGGAGGTCGGCGTGAGCAGCACCGGCGACGGTACAGCGGCGGGCAGTCCCATTCCGCTTCGTGGTGGCGCGGCCGCCCCCCTGGCGGGGCGCACAGTCGCGGCACGGTCCGCGGCGCCTCCCGAGCACCCCACCGAGCCCCTCGGCTCCGACAACATCGGCTACCGGGGGCCCACGGCCTGCGCGGCGGCGGGCATCACCTACCGGCAGCTCGACTACTGGGCGCGGACCGGCCTCGTGGAGCCGAGCGTGCGGCCCGCCCAGGGCTCCGGCAGCCAGCGGCTCTACAGCTTCCGCGACGTCGTGGTGCTGAAGATCGTGAAGCGCTTCCTGGACACGGGCGTGTCGCTCCAGAACATCCGGGCGGCCGTGCGCCACCTGCGCTCCTGCGAGCGGGCCGACCTCGCCCGGATGACGCTGATGAGCGACGGCGCGACGGTGCACGAGTGCACGTCGCCGGACGAGGTCGTGGACCTGCTGCAGGGCGGTCAGGGCGTCTTCGGCATCGCCGTGGGCGTGGTGTGGCGCGATGTGGAGTGCGCGCTCGCGCAGCTACACGGCGAGCGGGTGGACACCGGCGAGACGCTGGTCGGGCAGCACCCCGGCGACGAACTGGCCCGCCGCAGGAACCGGGCCGGCTGACCCCGGCCGTCCCCGGGCGGCGGCGCGCCGGGCCGGGCGGGCCGCGCGGCGGGGCAGATGTCAGTGGCGTAGGGCAGCATCGGTGGTGTGAGAGCCGCCCCGACCATCCTCCATCTGGACATGGACGCGTTCTTCGCCGCCGCGGAGCAGGCGGCGAAGCCCAGCCTGCGCGGCAAGCCGGTGGTCGTGGGCGGCCTGGGCCCGCGCGGCGTGGTGGCCACCGCGTCGTACGAGGCGCGCGTCTTCGGGGTCCACTCCGCCATGTCGACGGCTCAGGCCCGGCGCCTGTGTCCGAACGCCGCTTATCTCACGCCCCGGTTCTCGCTGTACCGCCAGCTCAGCGAAGCGGTCATGGAGCTGCTCCGCGAGCTGTCGCCGCTGGTCGAGCCGCTCAGTCTGGACGAGGCCTTCGTGGACCTGGAGGCGGGCGGCGTGGCCCCGACGGCCGACGCCGTGCGCGCGGTGGGGGAGCGGCTGCGGGCCGACATCCGGGCCGCCACCTCGCTCACCGGCTCCGTCGGTCTCGCGGCCTCGAAGATGCTCGCCAAGATGGCGTCGGAGCAGGCCAAGCCCGACGGCCTGGTGCTCATCGAACCGGGCACGGAACGGCAGCTGCTCGCGCCCATGCCGGTCCGGGCGCTGCCGGGCGTGGGGCCGGCGACCGCGGCGCATCTGCGGCGCTCCGGCATCGGCACCGTCGCGGAGCTGGAGCAGGCCGGGGAGGAGGAGCTGGTGCGTCTGCTGGGCAAGGCGCACGGCGCCGCGCTCGCGGCCATGGCGGCCGGCCGCGACGACCGTGCCGTGGTGGCCGAGCGGGATGCGAAGTCCGTCTCCGTCGAGGACACCTTCGACGTGGACCTCCACGACCGGGTCCGGGTGTACACCGAGGTCGCCCGGCTGGCGGAGCGCTGTGTGGAGCGGCTGCGCGGCGCGGGCCGCTCGGGGCGCACCGTGGTGCTGAAGGTGCGGCGCTACGACTTCTCCACGCTGACCCGCTCCGAGACCCTCCGCGGCCCCACGGACGACCCCGCGGTGGTCAGGGAAGCCGCCGCCCGGCTGCTGGACGGGGTCGACACCACCGGCGGAGTCCGGCTGCTCGGGGTCGGCGTCAGCGGGCTGGCCTCGTTCACTCAGGAAGACCTGTTCGCGCAGGCCGCGACGGAGCGGGCGGCCGCGGAGGCGGAGGGGGCGGGGCCGCCCGCGGAGTCCCCGCGGTCCGGGGAGCCCGGGCCGGCCGAGGCGGCCGGCGCAGACGCCCCGGACCGGACGGCCGGGCCGGCGGACCCGGAGCAGCCCGGGGACACGCCCCGCCGGTGGTTCCCCGGCCACGACGTGCACCACGCGGAACACGGTCCCGGCTGGGTGCAGGGCAGCGGGCTGGGCCGGGTCACGGTGCGCTTCGAGCGGCCGGGGTCGCCGCCGGGCCGGGTCCTGACCTTCGCGGTGGACGATCCGGAGCTGCGCCCGGCGGATCCGCTGCCGCTGGTGCCGGCCGCGGAGGGCCGGCCGTCGGGCCCGCCGGATCCGCCCTCCGCCGGGCCGGAGCGGTCCGGCGCGGCGGACGAGACGGTCCCGCCGGTACGGCCGCCCGGCACGCCCGGTGAACGGCCCGGCCCTCCGGGACGACCGTCCGGCGCGCAGGAGCCGCCCTGCGCCGCGCGGGATCAGCCGTCGGACCCGGCGATACGGCCGAAGCCCTCCTCGCCCGGGGCCTCCTCCGAGGCCTCGCCGGGAGTGGCCGCGTCGAGCCCGTAGTGGTGGTAGAGCTGCAGTTCCTGCTCGGGGGAGAGATGGCGGCCGACACCGAAGTCCGGCGCGTGCCGGATCACCGCCCGCCGGAACGGCACCCGCAAGCTGTCCTCGACGAGTTCGCTCGGCTCCAGGGGGACGAAGGCGTCCCGCCCGAAGAGCCCGGTGCGGACCGCCGCCCACGCCGGAAGCCCGGTGGCGTCGTCCAGGTACACCTCGTCCACCGTGCCGATCTTCGTCCCCTCGCTGTCGAACGCCTTGCGGCCGATCAGGCTCCGCGGGTCGATCCCCGTCTGCACGGTTCCTCCAACTGTCGACTGCCTCCTCGTGACACCAACGAAAAGCCACATCCCGGGCGTCGGCCACTCGAGGGTCCGGGCCGGCGGTGCGCTGGTAGGCTGGCAGAGGCCGCAGACCCCGTGCGGGAGAGCCCTCCACCGGCAGCGCGAAAGCCGGCGGGAGGCGCCGAAGGAGCAAATCCTCCCCGGAATCTCTCAGGCACACGTACCGCACGGACGAGGTCACTCTGAAAAGCAGGGTCGGCACCGGGCGCCAGCCGCCGGGAGCTTTCCCTCACCGACGGTGAAAGCCGGACCGTTCACGACTGGTCCGGTGAAGCTCTCAGGTCGATGACAGAGGGGGAGGCCATCCGGGTACCCGCCCAGGTGCCCCTCGCAGGTCGTGTCGACCAGGAGGCCTCCGCAGATGACCGCCAACCGCATCCCGCTCCCCGAACTGGAACGCGGCACCCCGTTCGAGCGCCGTCACATCGGTCCCGACAGCGAGGCCGAGGCGAAGATGCTCGCCCAGGTGGGTTACGGCTCGCTCGACGAGCTAACCGAGGCCGCCGTGCCGGACGTCATCAAAAGCACCGCGGCCCCCGCGCTGCCCGAAGCCCTCGGCGAGTCCGAGGTCATCGGCGAACTGCGCCGCCTCGCGGAACGCAACGAGGTCCTGACCCCGATGATCGGCCTCGGCTACCACGGCACCTTCACGCCGCCGGTGATCCTCCGGAACGTCCTGGAGAATCCCGCCTGGTACACGGCGTACACGCCGTACCAGCCGGAGATCTCCCAGGGCCGGCTGGAGGCGCTGCTGAACTTCCAGACCGTCGTCGCCGACCTGACCGGACTGCCCACCTCCGGTGCCTCCCTGCTCGACGAGGGCACCGCTGCCGCGGAGGCCGTCGCGCTGTCCCGGCGCGTCGGCAAGGTCAAGAACGGCGTCTTCCTGATCGACGCCGACTGCCTGCCGCAGACGATCGCCGTCATCGAGACCCGTGCCGAGCCGGCCGGGGTCGAGACGGTCGTCGCCGACCTCTCCGACGGCATCCCCGCCGGGATCGCGGAGCGCGGCGTGTTCGGCGTACTGCTCCAGTACCCGGGCGCCTCCGGCCGGGTCGCCGACCTGCGTCCCGTCATCGGGCAGGCGCACGAACTGGGCGCCGTCGTCACCGTCGCCGCCGACCTGCTCGCGCTCACCCTGCTGACCTCGCCCGGCGAACTGGGCGCGGACATCGCCGTCGGCAGCAGCCAGCGCTTCGGAGTCCCCATGGGCTTCGGCGGGCCGCACGCCGGCTACATGGCCGTACGGGAGAAGTTCGCCCGCAGCCTGCCCGGCCGGCTGGTCGGCGTGTCGAAGGACGCCGACGGCCGCCAGGCGTACCGGCTGGCCCTCCAGACCCGTGAGCAGCACATCCGCCGCGAGAAGGCCACCAGCAACATCTGTACGGCACAGGTGCTGCTCGCCGTCATGGCGGGCATGTACGCCGTCCACCACGGCCCCGAGGGCCTGGCGCACATCGCCCGCCGCACCCACCGCTTCGCGGCCCTGCTCGCCGAGGGGCTGCGGGCCGGCGGCGTCGAGGTGGTGCACGACGCGTTCTTCGACACCGTGACCGCGCGGGTGCCCGGCCGTGCCGCCGAGGTCGTCGCGGCCGCCCGGCAGGCGGGTGTCAACCTGCGCCTGACGGACGCCGACCATGTCGGCGTCAGCTGCGACGAGACCACCGGCCGCGGGGAGCTGGCCGCGGTCTGGTCCGCTTTCGGCGTCTCCGCCGACACCGGGGCGCTGGACGCCACGGCGGCCGACGCGCTCCCCGAGCGGCTGCTGCGCGGCGACACGTACCTCACGCACCCGGTCTTCCACCAGCACCGCTCCGAGACCGCGATGCTGCGCTACCTGCGCAAGCTCGCCGACAAGGACTACGCGCTGGACCGCGGCATGATCCCGCTCGGCTCCTGCACCATGAAGCTCAACGCGACCACCGAGATGGAGCCCGTCACCTGGCCGGGCTTCGGCGGACTGCACCCCTTCGCGCCCGCCGAGCAGGCGCAGGGCTATCTGACTCTCATCCGGGAACTCGAGGAGTACCTGGCGGCGGTCACCGGATACGACAAGGTGTCGCTCCAGCCGAACGCCGGTTCCCAGGGCGAGCTGGCCGGCCTGCTGGCGGTCCGCGCCTACCACCGGGCGAACGGCGAGGACCGGCGCACCGTCTGTCTCATCCCGTCCTCCGCGCACGGCACCAACGCGGCGAGCGCGGTGATGGCCGGCATGAAGGTCGTCGTGGTGAAGACCGCCGAGAACGGCGAGGTCGACACCGCGGACCTGCGGGACAAGATCGAGAAGTACGGTGACGAGCTGGCCGTCCTGATGGTCACCTACCCGTCCACGCACGGCGTGTTCGAGGAGCACATCAGCGAGATCTGCGCGGCCGTGCACGACGCGGGCGGGCAGGTGTACGTCGACGGCGCCAACCTCAACGCGCTGGTCGGTCTCGCCGAGCCCGGCCGCTTCGGCGGCGACGTCTCGCACCTGAACCTGCACAAGACCTTCTGCATCCCGCACGGTGGCGGCGGCCCGGGTGTCGGTCCGGTCGGCGTGCGGGCGCATCTCGCCCCGTATCTGCCGAACCACCCCCTCCAGCCGGAGGCCGGCCCGGAGACGGGCGTGGGACCGGTCTCGGCGGCCCCCTGGGGCTCGGCGGGGATCCTGCCCATCTCCTGGGCGTACGTCCGGCTGATGGGCGCCGAGGGGCTGCGCCGGGCCACCCAGGTGGCGGTGCTGAGCGCCAACTACATCGCCAAGCGGCTGGAGCCGCACTTCCCGGTGCTCTACACCGGCCCGGGCGACCTCGTCGCCCACGAGTGCATCATCGACCTGCGGCCGCTGACCAGGTCGACGGGTGTGACCGTCGACGACGTGGCCAAGCGGCTGATCGACTACGGATTCCACGCGCCGACGATGTCCTTCCCGGTGGCGGGGACCCTGATGATCGAGCCGACCGAGAGCGAGGACCTGGCCGAACTCGACCGGTTCTGCGCGGCCATGATCCAGATCCGGACGGAGATCGAGCTGGTCGCGTCCGGGGAGTGGCCCGCGGACGACAACCCGCTGCGGAACGCGCCTCACCCCGCGGCGGTGCTGGCGGGCGACTGGGAGCACGCCTACCCCCGGCAGACGGCGGTCTTCCCGGCCGGTGTCACCCCCGGGGAGAAGTACTGGCCGCCGGTGCGGCGGATCGACGGCGCCTACGGCGACCGCAACCTCGTGTGCTCCTGCCCTCCCATGGAGGAGTACGAAGGCTGAGCCCGCCCCGCGGGACGACGAGGGGGCCGGTTCGGCGTGAGCGCCGGGCCGGCCCCTGTGTGATGGTGCGGTGTGCGGTGGTGCGCTGTGGCGCTGTGCTGTGGGTGGTGCCGCTCCTCCGTGCAGCCGCGCGTGTCAGGCGGCGGTCACCACCTGCTGCGCGGCCAGCGGCCGGTGCGGGGCGATGATCTGCCCGTCCGGGAGCAGTTCGCCGGTGTCCTCGAACAGGAGGACACCGTTGCACAGCAGGCTCCAGCCCTGTTCCGGGTGGTGCGCCAGCAGATGGGCGGCCTCCCGGTCAGGAGAGTCGGCTGTCGGACACGGTGGCTTGTGCTGGCACATGGGAGGGATCTTTCGCTGGGTTGAGATGAGTGTTCCGCGGCTTGGTGTGGTCTTCACGGCCGCCCCCCGTATCAGTCGGTTCGGTCCCAGTGTTGCCCTGGAGAAGGGATTCCGCAGGGATTTCGCTGTACCTGTCCTCACTGGGTGATGACGCACCACCCTTGCGGACGGTTGCCCGGGACAGGACGGCCTCTTCGGGTGGTTCGACATGGCCGCAACGGACTAGTCCAGACGCGGAACGGCCTAGGCACCACCCCCGGCACTCCGTGCGTCTCCCGGACACGGGTTCGCCCCGCGGCCACGGGGCCGCGGGGCGGAAGGCGGGCAGCCGCCCGGTCAGGCGGTGGTGCCCAGCAGCGGTGTCGCGGGCCCGAGCCGAAGGGAGAGGACCGGCAGCAGGTCCGACACCCGGTGCGCACGGTGCGCGGCGATGCCCGGGGGAGCCGGCGCCAGCGGCACCAGCAGGTCCGTCGGAGCCGGCTGCCCCCCGGCCGGATCCGCGGCGGTGTCCCCGTGCAGCCACAGCGTGAGCATGTAGAGCTCCGGTACGGACAGCAGGCGCGGCTGGTACGTCGCGGGCAGCGCCTCGGCCTGCCGCAGCGCCAGCTCCGTCGAGGCCACGTACGGGCCCTCGAAGAAGTGTGAGAAGGCCCAGCCGTCCGGGGTCAGCATGGTCTCGGCCGCGGCCACCGCCCGGTCACCGCCCCGGACCAGGAAGCGCCAGCCCGTCAGCCGCGCGAGGGGCGGTCCGTCCTGCCGGGTGATGCCGTCCAGGACATGGACGGGCAGCGGCTGTTCGGGGGTGAGCGGCCCTGGGTGTGAACGAAGGGCCGGGGTGCACGCCTCGCGGACGGCGGTCGGGGAACCGAGGGCAGCGAGGGCACTGCGAAGGGCGGGCTTGGGCGCCCTGGGGGCAAGCAGCGGCATGGTGGGTCGCCTCTCACTTCGGAGACACGGGTGGTGCTGGGCAGGTGCGGACGGCAATGTCAGCTCTGGGGAGAGAGGGGGCCGGAGATCGGAATGCCGGCGACGCCTACTCTCTGCCCTGGTGTACCGGAGTTTATACGACCCGTGTTCACTCGGTGTTTCGGCTAGCTGTCGTACGCATTGCGGGCAAGGGCTTAATCGGACTCGGCGGCCGTGGGAGTTCCACCCATTCTGTCCCGCTCGCGGCACCGGCGACCTTGTGTTATGTGCGAAAGCGGGTCGGCCGAAACTCGCCTGTGTTTTCCGCCATAGCCCTGATCCGGCCTGTGCCATCGTCGTCATGCCGATGGAATGTGCCCGTGGACGTGTGATACCCAGCTTAGCGGGCAGACGGGTCGCGCGGGGCGTGATCCACCGGCCCGCCGGGCATGATCTGGGCGACGGCTCGGCCGAGGAGGGCCCTTCGATGGGTGAGAAGGTTGCGGCGGGCGGCTTCGACCTGTCCGACCCGCAGCGCTACCGCGACAAGCTGCACCAGTGTCTGCAGGGCCTGGAGCGGCTGCTGGAGGAGAAGCGGTTCGATCGTCCCCGGAACCTCATGGGTCTGGAGATCGAGCTGAATCTCGCGGGGGCCGACGGGATGCCGCGCATGATGAATGCGGAAGTGCTGGAACGCATCTCGAGCGAGGATTTCCAGACCGAGCTGGGGCAGTTCAATCTCGAAGTGAATATCGTGCCCCACCGGTTGCACGGGCGGGTGTTCGACCGGCTCGCCGAGGAGATCCGTACCGCCCTAGCATATGCCGACCGCAAAGCCCGGGAAGTCGACGCCGGGATCGTCATGGTCGGAATTCTTCCGACGCTCGCCGGGCCCGACCTGGTGTCCGCGAATCTCTCGGACGTCGACCGCTACACCCTCCTCAACGACCAGATTCTGGCCGCGCGGGGGGAGAACCTCGTTCTCGATATCGAGGGCGTCGAACGGCTTCTCTACACCAGTGCCTCCATCGCCCCGGAGGCCGCGTGCACCTCCGTGCAACTGCATCTCCAGGTCACGCCCGCCCGGTTCGCCGGGGTCTGGAACGCCTCGCAGGCGGTCGCCGCCGTACAGATCGCGATGGGGGCGAACGCGCCGTTCCTGTTCGGCCGGGAACTGTGGCGCGAGTCCCGGCCCCCGCTCTTCCAGCAGGCCACGGACACCCGCGCCCCGGAACTCAAGGCCCAGGGGGTACGGCCCCGGACCTGGTTCGGCGAGCGCTGGATCGATTCCGCGTACGACCTCTTCGAGGAGAACATCCGCTACTACCCGGCGCTGCTCCCGATCTGCGACGAGGAGGAGCCGCTGCGGGTCCTCGACGAGGGCGGGGTGCCCAGCCTCCAGGAGCTGGTGCTGCACAACGGCACCGTCTACCGCTGGAACCGGCCGGTGTACGGGGTGGCGGAGGGCAGCCCGCACCTGCGGGTGGAGAACCGGGTCCTGCCCGCCGGTCCCACCGTGGACGACGTCATCGCCAACGCCGCCTTCTACTACGGCCTGGTCCGTGCGCTCGCCGAGGAACCGCGGCCCGTCTGGTCCCGCCTGCCCTTCGCGGACGCCGCCCGCAACTTCGACACCGCCTGCCGCTACGGCATCGACGCCACCCTGCGCTGGCCGCGTCCCGGACGCGGGGGCGTCGGCGAGATGCCCGCGGTGCGGCTCGTCCGCGAGGAACTGCTGCCGCTCGCCGCGGCCGGGCTCGACGCCTGGGGCGTGGAGCCCGCGGACCGCGACCACTACCTCGGCATCATCGAGGAACGGTGCCGGCGGCGGGTGAACGGCGCGTCCTGGCAGGCGGCCGTCTTCCACCGGGCCCTGGACAGCGGCCTGGAGCGGGAAGAGGCGCTGGCGGCCACGACCCGCCGGTACTGCGAGCTGGCGCGGGAGGGCGGCCCCGTGCACACCTGGCCCGTGGAGACGCCTCGCTGATCCGGCAAGGCGGTGCGCCGGGCGCCGGGCGGGTGCGGTGTGCGTGAGCGCCGTACGGGCTGGTGGCGGTGATGGAGCCGTACGGGCCCGGCGGCGGTGGGCCCTGCCCGCGTACGGACCGGTGGCAGGGGATCCGTCGCCGTACGGACCCCCGGCGGCCGCGGATCGCCGCCCCCGCTGGTGACTCCCGATCACCGCGAGGTAGAAAGGGGCGGGAGTCGGAAGGCTGGAGGCGGGTGTGCGGGCAGAGCCGGACGGAGTGGCGGACGCGTCCCGCCCGGAGAGCTTGCCGCGACGCCTGCTGCGCAACGAGACGCTGCTCGTCCTGGCGCTGTCGCTGGGCGCGAGCGCCGTGTCCGCGCTCATCAGCTTCACCGGCTCCGTCACCGCCCCGGGAGACCTGCAGGACCGGGCGGCCACCCTCAACGGCTCGCAGGCGCCCGGCCGCCCCTGGCTGGACCTGGCCTGGCAGCTGTTCGGGATCTCCACGGCCCTGGTGCCGGTCGCGCTGGTCGCACACCTCCTGCTGCGCGAGGGCGCGGGCGGTCTGCGCGCGATGGGCCTGGACCGGTCGCGGCCGGGCGCCGACCTCGGGCGGGGAGCGGCCGTCGCCGCCGCCATCGGGGGCACCGGGCTGCTCTTCTACCTCGCGGTGTGGGCGACGGGCGCCAACCTCACGGTGGTGCCGGAATCGTTGCCGTCCGTGTGGTGGAAGTTCCCGGTGCTGATCGCCTCTGCGGTGCAGAACGCCCTGGTGGAAGAGGTCGTGGTGGTCGGCTATCTGCTGCGCCGGCTCGGGCAGCTCGGCTGGACGCCGGCCGCGGCGCTGGCGGCGAGTTCGGTGCTGCGCGGTACGTACCACCTGTACCAGGGCATCGGCGGTCTGGTCGGCAACATGGTGATGGGCGTCGTCTTCGTGTGGCTGTACCGGCGCTGGGGGCGGGTCGGCCCGCTCGTGGCCGCGCACGCCCTCATCGACATCGTCGCCTTCGGCGGCTACGCGCTGCTGGCGGGCAAGGTCGACTGGCTGCCGGTGGTCTGATCCCGCGGACCCGGCCGGACGGTGCCGACCGCACCGGGGCGCGGCCGGCGCGACCGCGCGGACGGACCGGGAGGGCGGGACCGGGGAGACGGACGGAGAGGTGGGGGAACCGGGCGACGGACCGGGGGAGCGGCGGGTGGCGGGCTTCCGCCCGCGGCTTCCCCCGGCCCGCGCGGTCAGTCCGCCGGGCCTGCGGCCCCGGTGGCGCTCGTGGCCAGCAGTTCTCCGTCGATGACGGTGACCGCCCGGCCGGAGAGCAGGGTGCGTTCGCCGCGCAGCACCGTACGGACCAGGCCGGTACGGGCGGAGACCTGAAGCCCGGTCAGCTCCTCACGCCCGGTACGGGCCGACCAGAACGGGGCGAGCGCGGTGTGGGCGCTCCCGGTGACCGGGTCCTCGTCGATGCCGACGGACGGGCCGAAGACGCGGGACACGAAGTCGTAGCCGCCCCCGGTCTCCTCGGCGGCGGCTGTGACGATCAGGGCCCGGTCGCTGAGCCGGGCCACCGCGGCGAGGTCGGGCGCGAGGCCGCGCACGGTCCTCTCGTCGGCCAGCTCCAGCAGCAGGTCGCCGACGGGACCGGTGTCGTGGGCGGTCAGGATCTTAGCGCCGAGCGCGGCGGTGGCGCCCGGGGGGACGTCGATCGCGGTGAGCGGGGCGGTGGGGAAGTCCAGGGTGATGACGCCGTCCGGACCGGTGGTGGCGCTGAGCACGCCGCTGCGGCTGGCGAAGCGGACAGTGCCGGTGGTGGCTCCCGTGCTGTGCAGGATGTGGGCGGTGGCCAGCGTGGCGTGGCCGCACAGGTCCACCTCGGTGGTCGGGGTGAGCCAGCGCAGCGCCCAGTCGGCGTCGCCGCCCGGGGGGAGCGGGTGGGCGAAGGCGGTCTCGGCGAGGTTCACCTCCGCGGCGACCTGCTGGAGCCAGTGCGCGTCGGGGAATCCGGCGTCCTCCAGGAGGACGACTCCGGCGGGGTTCCCGGCGAAGGGGCGGTCGGTGAAGGCGTCGACGATTCGGATCCTCATGGGCCGACCGTAGGCCCGGGTGGAGGGCGCGGGCCAAAGCCAATTCAGGGAAAGTGGCTCCCTCACGGAGGCACGGACCGCGGGTTTCGGGGCCACCGGGGGCCGGGTCCGGGCCGGGCGGGGGCCACTCCGCGCCGCGGCCGTGGTGCGGGACGCCGTACCGCGGCGGTCCGGGAGCCGAGCCGCCGTCGGGACTTCGTCGCCGTACGCCTTGGACCGGTCCCCGGGCGGGACTCCGTGCGCCGTTGAGCCAGGAGTCGGGGCCGGGGCCCCGGGGAGCCGGGCTCTGTGCGGGGACTGCTCCCGCCCGCGGGAGGCGGGTCCCGGCCGCCCGGAAGGGCCGGCTGCCCCAGCCGCCGGAGGACCCAGCTCCGGGGAACCCGCCCGCCGGGGAGCCCACCTGGCCACCGGTCGGGGAACCCAGCTGCCGGAGTGCCCCGCCCCGGGGCGCCGGCCGCCGGTACCGGCGTGGGCGGAGGCGTACGCGCCCCCTGTGCGCGCTGGCTCTCCTCCGTAGGGAGGAGTGCCGGGCCGGCCCCGCACAACCATGGTCGGAGCCGAGGATGCGCCGTGCCGGGGATGCCCCGGCCGCCACGGAATGATGGGGTGGGAACGTGCCGAACCGTATGCCGCCCGTCTCCGTCGCCACGCGGGCTCCCGCCCGCCCCCACACGGAGGCCCGCCCGGACCCCGACGCCGGTCCCGGCCTCCGCCCCGGTGCCGGGCAGGACCCGGTGACCGCTGCCGCGCGCCGCCGGGCCGTGCGCGGCGGAGACCGGCAGACCGACACCGCGCACCTGCTGCACAGCCTGCTGGACCTCGACCCGGACGTGCGCTCCGTGCTGGAGGAGGGCGCCTGGCGGGTCGACCGGCTGCTCGGCTATCTGGTCCAGCGCACGATCGGTTACGGCCTCCGCTGGCGCCGTACGGCCGAGGGATCCGCCGTCGCGCCCCGGGGGCGTCCGGGCGGTGAGCCCCTGCTCTCGCCCGTGGCCGCGGCGGCCGTGGAGTCCGCGGCGGCGCGGGCCCGTGCGCGCGGGGCGGACCGGGCGGACGGCCGGGACCTGCTGGCGGCGCTGGCCGCCGACCGGGAGTGCCGGGCGGCCGAGGTGCTGCGCCGGAGCGGGGTGGACACCGAGCTGCTCGTGCGCCGCCTGGGCGGCCGCTGAGGAGCCGCCCGGTCGGGTCATGCGTCTCGATGGTGACGCTCCTGTCGGCCCCTGGCATGATGTCCGGATGCTCGACTCTCAGACGAGGAGCGCCGGGCTCACGCTCGCGCTGGTGTCCGCGTTCGCCTTCGGCGGTTCCGGTGTCGCGGCCAAACCACTGATCGAAGCGGGGCTCGATCCGCTGCACGTGGTGTGGCTGCGCGTCGCGGGTGCCGCCCTGGTGATGCTCCCGCTCGCCCGGCGCCACCGGGGGCTGCTGCGCAGCCGGCCCGTACTGCTCGCGGGATTCGGCCTGTTCGCCGTCGCCGGTGTCCAGGCCTGCTACTTCGCGGCCATCGCCCGGATCCCGGTGGGGGTCGCGCTGCTCGTGGAGTACCTGGCTCCGGCACTGGTGCTCGGCTGGGTCAGGTTCGTGCAGCGGCGCCATGTCACCCGGGCGGCGGCCCTCGGCGTCGTCCTCGCCGTCGGCGGCCTGGCCTGTGTGGTGGAGATCTGGTCCGGGCTGCGCTTCGACGCGGTCGGTCTGCTGCTCGCTCTCGGCGCGGCCTGCTGCCAGGTCGGCTACTTCGTGCTCTCCGACCACGGCACCGACGGCGGCGACGGTGCGGACGCCGCCGACCCCGTCGGGGTCATCGTGTACGGACTCCTCGCCGGTGCCGCGGTGCTCACGGCCGTCGCCCGGCCCTGGGAGGCGGACTGGTCCGTCCTCGCCGGCCGGGCCGACCTGGGCGGCACCACCGTGCCCGCGATCCTGCCGGCCGTCTGGGTGGTGCTGGTCGCGACGGTGCTCGCCTATCTGACCGGTGTGCTCTCCATCCGCCGGCTCTCACCGCAGGTCGCGGGCGTCGTGGCGTGCCTGGAGGCGGTCGTCGCGACGGTCCTGGCCTGGGTGCTCCTGCGGGAACACCTGTCGGCGGCCCAACTCCTCGGCGGGTCCCTGGTCCTGGCGGGTGCCTTCATCGCCCAGCGCTCCGCGCCGCGGCCGGACGCGGGCCCGGTGGCGGGCGGCACGCGGCCCTCCCGCCGGAGCCGGTTGCCCTCCCGGCGGCCCGCGTCCTAGAGTTCCGATCATGCATTCGCCCTCGCGTCCTGTGCCGCCTCCCGCCGCCTAGGCGGGCGGCCGCACCCGGAAGTACCGGCCCGGTGTTCACCCGGGCCCGGTCGTCGCTGCCCGCAGACGCCTGCACGCGACCACCGCATCCTCACTTCCGCGGAGACCACCCATGTCGAATGCGTCCTTGCCCGCCCTTGGCCTGCCCGTCGGCCGGGGCCTTGTCTGTCTGGCCGTCGCCGGTGCCGCCTGGGGTACCGCCGGCGCGGCGGCCGCCCTGGTGTACCGCTCCAGCGACCTCGGCCCCGTCGCCCTGTCCTTCTGGCGCTACGCGGGCGGGCTGCTCCTGATGCTCGCCGTCGCGGCGGCCCGGTCGGCGGGCCGTTCCCGCTCCGCACGGGCGGGAACGCCGCGGCCGTCCGGGGCCCCGGCCGAGCCGCGCCGCCGGCGGGCCCTGCGCATCCTCGGCACCGGCATCGGACTGACCGTCTTCCAGACCTGCTACTTCGCCGCCGTACAGCAGACGGGCCTCGCCGTCGCCACGGTCGTCACGCTCGGCACCGGGCCGGTGCTCATCGCGCTCGGCGCACGGCTGGGCATGGGAGAGCGGCTCGGCGCGGGCGGAACGGCCGCCGTGGCGGGGGCGCTCGCCGGGCTCACCGTGCTCGTCCTCGGCAGCGGCGGCGGTACGGTCGCGCCGCTGGGCGTGCTGCTGTCGTTCGTCTCGGCCGCCGGGTACGCCGCCGTCACACTGCTCACCCGGTGGCTCGGCCGGGACGGCCGGGGCGCCGACCCGTTCTCGACCACCGCCTGGGCCTTCGCGGTCGGCGGGATCTGCCTGCTGCCGCTCGCCGCCGCCGAGGGCCTGCTGCCCCAGACCGCCGACGCCGGGCGGGTGCTGGCGCTCCTCGCGTACACCGCGGCCGTGCCGACAGCGCTGGCGTACGCCCTGTACTTTGCCGGCGCGGCCGTCGTGCGGGCCGCGACGGTGTCGGTGATCATGCTGATCGAGCCGGTGAGCGCGGCCGTCATCGCGGTGCTGCTGCTGGGGGAGCGGCTCACGGGGGCGACGGTGCTGGGCACCGTGCTGCTGCTCACCGCGGTGACGGGTCTGGCGGTGGCGGAGGCGCGGCTCGCGGCCGCGCGGCGGGCGGCGCCGGCCGGCTGACGGGCCGGCGGGCGGAGTCCCGTACGCCCCCGCCCTGCCGCCCCCGCGGCTCCACCGCCTCAACGCCCCGCCGCCCGCCGCTCCGGCGTGAGCGGGGCGGCCGGGGTGGCGGGGCGGGCGTCGTCAGGCCGTGGCCGCCAGGTAGTCCGGGAGGGCGGGGGACGGGTCCGCGGGGACCGGGGTGCCCAGGGTTTCCGAGACCGGGACGACGCCGCTCCAGTACGGCAGGTCCAGGTCCGCCGGGTCGTCGTTGGGCCCGCCCGTGCGCAGCTTCACGGAGACCTCCCGCAGATCCAGCGCGATCACCGCCGTGGCCGCCATCTCCTTGGCGTTCGCCCGCCGGGAGTCCGCGGAGCGGCCCGGCACCACCTGCTCGACCAGGACGTCCAGGGCGGCGGCGCGCTCCGCCTCGTCCAGGACGTCGCGGGCGGTGCCGTGGACCACGACGGAGCGGTAGTTCATCGAGTGGTGGAAGGCGGACTTGGCGAGCACCAGGCCGTCGACACGGGTGACGGTCAGGCACACCGGGATCCCGTCCCCGGCCGCGCCCGCCATCCGCAGCGGCCGGGAACCCGTCGATCCGTGGACGTACAGGCGCTCGCCGGAGCGTCCGTACAGCGTCGGCAGGACCACCGGCCTTCCGTCGCGGACGAACCCGAGATGACAGAGATATCCCTCGTCGAGGATCGAATGGACGAGCGCGCGGTCGTAGGAGGCCCGGTCCCGGCCGCGGGTGGGCACGGTCCGTTCGGTGGGTTCGTACATTTCCTCGGACATTGCGTTCTCCATTGCACTAGTGCATAATATTGTTTGTGCTAGGAGAATATCGGATCCAGGGGCGGCGCGCAGCCGATATCGCCGCGAGCGTGGAGGAGGCCGTCGGCGCGGGCGACCTCGCGCCCGGCCGGGCCCTGCCGCCGCTGCGGGAGCTGGCACGGGAGCTGGGGGTCAACCCGAACACGGTCGCCGCGGCCTATCGCACCCTGCGCGACCGCGGTGTCATCGAGACGGACGGCCGCCGGGGCAGCCGGATCCGGGCCCGGCCCGCGAGCACGGCCCGGGAATCCCTCCGGGTCGAGACCCCGCCGGGCGGCCGCGACGTCTCCACCGGCAATCCGGACCCGGCCCTGCTGCCGCCGCTCGGCGAGGCGCTCGCCGCGGCCGCCCGCCGCTACGCCGCGCGGCCCACGCTCTACGGCGCCCCGGACGCCGGCGACGATCTGCGGGCGCTCGCCCGCGAGGCCTTCGACGCGGACGGCGTGGCCGGCGGGCCCGTCGCGGTGACCTCCGGCTCCCTCGACGCGATCGAGCGGGTGCTGACCGCCCGTCTCAAACCGGGCGACGCCGTCGCGGTCGAGGATCCGGGCTGGGGCAGTCTGCTGGACCTGGTGCCCGCGCTCGGGCTGCGCGCGCTCCCCGTCGCCGTCGACGACGAGGGCCCGCTCCCCGGGGCGGTGGAGCGGGCGCTGCGGGAGGGGGCTCGCGCGCTCGTCGTGACCTGCCGTGCCCAGAACCCGACGGGGGCGGCCCTGACGGCGGGGCGCGCGGCGGAGTTGCGGACGCTGCTCTCCGGGCATCCGCGGCTGCTGCTCGTCGAGGACGACCACGGCCACGGCATCGTGGACCTGCCGCTGCACCCGCTCTCCGGCTGTGTGCGGCACTGGGTGCTGGTGCGCTCCACCGCGAAGGCGTACGGGCCCGACCTGCGGCTGGCGGTGCTCACCGGCGACCCGGTGACGGTCGACCGGGTGCGTGGCCGGCAGCGGCTCGGGCCCGGCTGGGTCAGTCATCTGCTCCAGGACACCGTCACGCATCTCTGGCGCTCGGGGGCCGTCGACGCCCGCGCTGTCGCGCGGGAGTACGACGCGAAGCGCGACGCCCTGGTGCGGGCCCTGCGCGACCGGGGCGTCACCGCGTACGGCCGCAGCGGCATGAACGTCTGGGTGCCGGTCCCCGACGAGACGGGCGCCGTGGCCCGGATGCTGCAGTCGGGGTGGGTCGTCGCGCCCGGGGCCCGGTTCCGGATGCGCGCGCCCGCCGGGGTCCGTGTCACCGTCTCGCCGCTGGCCGCCCGGGACATCGAGCCGGTCGCCGAGGCGCTGGTGGCGGCGGCAGGCTCGGCCCCGGCCGGCCGCTACGACTGAGCCGCCGCTACGACTGAGCCGCCGCTACGACTGAGCCGCCGCTACGGCTGAGCCGCCGTTACGACCGGGCCTGCTGCTACGACCGGGCCGGGCGTGCCCGTGGGCGGGTGAGCGCCGCGCCGGCCAGCACGACCAGGGCGCCGACCGGGGTGTTCCACGTCAGGGTCTCGCCGAGCACCAGCACTCCGGCCGCCGTCGCGATGACCGGGATGAAGTACGTGACCATCTGGGCCGTCGTCGGGCCGACCTCGGCGACCAGCCCGTACTGCAGCAGGAAGGCGACACCCGTGCCGAGCGCCCCGAGCGCGGCGACCGCCAGCAGCGGCACCACCGGGAAGGACGACGGCAGCGGGCTGAACAGCGCCGCGGCCACGGTGAGCTGGGCGGTGCCGGCCAGCAACTGGGCGCCGGACAGCGCCAGGTGCGACTCGGTGCGCGCCGCCAGGGTGCGCCGGACGTAGATCCAGCCCACCGCGTAGCTCGCCGAGGCCGCGAGCGCCATCAGGGTGCCCGCCGGGTCCTGGCCGGAGAAGCCCTGCCAGGCACCGAGCACGGTGAGGACACCCGCGAAGCCCAGGCCCAGTCCGGCGACCCGGCGCCGTCCCGGGCGGTCCTCCGAGAGCGCGACGAGGGACAGCAGCATGCCCCACAGCGGGGTGGTGGCGTTGCAGATCCCGGCGAGCGTCGAGGAGATCGTCAGCTCGGCGTAGGAGAACAGGGAGAACGGGAGGGCGTTCAGAAAGAAGGCGGCGACGGCGGTGTGCCCCCATACGCGGGCTCCGCGCGGCAGCCGCTCCCGGCGCACCGCGAGCGCGGCGAGCAGGACGGCCGTGCCGAACGCCATCCGGCCGAAGGTGACCTGCAGGGGTGCGTACCCGGTGGTGCCCACCTTGATCAGCAGAAAGCTGAAGCCCCAGATGAGGGAGAGCACGGCGAAGCGGATCCGCCAGTCGACGGCGGGGCGGCGCGGGCGGGTTGACGCGGCGGCAGGGACGCCGGAGGCGGCGGGGGCGGAAGCGGAAGCGGAGGGAGCGGGCGCGCCGGTGCCGGGAGCCGGGGCCGCGGTGGTCCCGGGAGCGGGGGCTGTCGCCGTGGCGGCGGGAACGGGAGGAGCGGCGGGGCCGGGCCGCGGCGGGAGGAGGCTGGACATGCGGTCCACGATGCGGCCGGACGACTGCTTAGGACAAGCGAGACTTTGTGGCCGTCACCGCTTAGTGTTGCTTACATGTTGAACCTCGACCGGTTGCGCACCCTGGACGCCGTGTCCCGGCACGGCTCGATCGGAGGGGCCGCCGCGGGGCTCCATGTGACGACTTCGGCCGTCTCCCAGCAGCTGTCGAAACTCGAACGGGAGACCGGTCAGCGGCTGCTCGCGAAGAACGGCCGCGGCATCCGCCTCACCGACGCCGGGCGCCTGCTCGCGGAGCACGCCGCCCGCATCCTCTCCCAGGTCGAACTGGCCCACGCCGACCTGGAGGCGCAGCGCGGCCGGCCCGTCGGCGAGCTGCGGCTCGGCGCGTTCCCCACCGCCGCGCGCGGCCTCTTCCCGGCCGCGCTGCGGACGTTGCGCGAGGAGCATCCGCAGCTGCGCGTCCGGCTCCACGAGACCGAACCCGACACCGCCGTGCCCCAAGTGGTGCGCGGCGACCTCGACATGGCCGTGGTCCTGGACTGGTACAACAAGCCGCTGTCGCTGCCCGACGGGCTGGCCAAGGCGGCGCTGCTGGACGATCCCGCCGATGTCGCGGTGCCCGCGGACCATCCGCTCGCCGGGGCCGCCGAGGTGGACCTGGGGGACTTCGCCGACGACGAATGGGTCTCCTGGCCGCAGGGGGAGTTCTGCCACGACTGGCTGGTGTTCACGCTCCGCGGCATGGGCGTCGAGCCGCGCATCACGCACACGGCTGAGGAACACCACACCCAGCTGGCGCTGATCGCCGCCGGGCTGGGGGTGGCAGTGGCGCCGCGCCTGGGCCGCGGTCCCGTGCCGGAGGGCGTGCGGATGGTGCCCGTACGGGACGAGATGCGCCGGCACGTCTACGCCGTCTGGCGTGCCGACGCGGACCGCCGGCCCTCGATCAGGGCGGCGGTCGGAGCGCTGCGCGGCTCGGCGGAAGCGGCAGGATCAGCGGAAGCAGCGGAAGCAGCGGAAGCAGCGAGATCAGCGAGAGGATCCGCCGGGGCCTGAGAGCGCGTCACCTCGGGGGTGCTTCGTCTCCGGGGTGCGTGGCCCACGCAGTGCTCCGTCTCCGGGGCGAGTCGCCTCCCGGACACGGACGGCCAAAAACGGGGGAGGGTGGATCGGCGTCCCGGCACCGCACCGGCGTCCCGGCACCGCACCGGCGGCGCGGTGCCACGACTCCCGGGGCCCGGGGCGGGGCGGGGAGCCCGACGGCGGGCAGCGGGGAGCCCGTACGGGCCGTCCGCTGCACCGGTCCGGCACGCATCCCTGCTCACGGTGGCCGGCGGGGTGCGGGCCACCCGGCGGCACCGCCGCCGGCCACCGTGATCTCCCCCGGAAACGGGCGTCACCCGGTGGCGCTCAGGCCAGCATCACCGAGTCGCCCTGGACCGTGATGTTCGCCGGCGGCAGCGGCTCCTTCGCCGGACCGCCCTTGACGCTTCCGTCCGCCGCGTCGAACAGGCTGTTGTGGCAGGGGCAGTTGATGGTGCCGTTGGCGACCTCCTTGACCGCGCAGCCCTGGTGCGTGCAGACCGAGGAGAACGCCTTGAACTCGCCCGGGGCCGGCTGCGTCACCACCACCTTCTGGTCCGGGAAGACCTTGCCGCCGCCCTCGGGGATGTCGGTGGTCTTGGCCAGCTCCGTACCGCCGTCTCCCTCGCCGCCCGCGTCCCCGCCGCCCGTGTCGCCGCCGGAGTCCGCGCCGTTCTCCGCAGAACCCGCGTCGTCGGCCGGCTGCTCCCCGCCGTCCCCCGAGTCGCCGCACGCGGCGAGGGCCGCGGTCAGGCCCGCGGCTCCGGCGGCGGCCACCACGGTGCGGCGGCTGGTGACGCGTCCGGTCCCCTGAGATCCCGTCATGGTGAGTACATCCCTTTCGCTGCGGGCCATCGCGACCGATGCACGGTGAACGGCCGCTTCACGGTGCTGTACGGTCCGCGTCTCCGGGACGTTCACCCTTGCGGCGGATCTATCCGCAGCGCGCGCCGCAGAAACCCGCACTGGGCGCGCAGCAGGTTCCCCGTGACGTCCCCGCGCGCGTCGAGGTGGGAGACGCCGGGCAGCGGCAGCACGGTGTGCGGCCGGCCCGCGGCGAGCAGGGCGGCCGACATGCGCAGCGTGTGCGCCACGGTGACGTTGTCGTCCGCCAGGCCGTGGACGAGCAGCAGCGGGCGGCGCAGCGCGGGCGCGTCGGCGATCAGCGACGAGCGGTCGTACCGTTCCGGGTGTTCGCCGGGCAGCCCGAGGAACCGCTCCTGCCAGTGGGTGTCGTACAGCCGCTGGTCGAACGGCGCGGCTCCGGCGACGGCCGCGTGGAAGACCTCCGGGCGGCGCAGCACCGCTCCCGCGGCGAGATACCCGCCGTACGACCAGCCGCGGATCGCGACCCGGCCGAGGTCCAGATCGGGGCAGTGCCGCGCGGCCGCGAGCAGTGCCTCCTCCTGGTCCTCCAGCGCCGGGCCGAGCTTGTCGCCGTGGACCGCCTTTTCCCACCGCGGGCCGCGCCCCTGCGTGCCCCGGCCGTCCGCGACCAGCACGGCGAAGCCCTGTTCGGCGAACCACTGCGAGACACAGCCCGTCCAGTGGCGGGCACGGACGACCACCTGCGCGGCCGGGCCGCCGTACGGATCGAGCAGCACGGGCAGTTTCCCGCTGCCCGGCTCGTGGCCGGAGGGCAGATGGAGCCGCGAACGCACCGCCCGCCGGCCCAGCCGGAGAAGGACCGGCGCGGGGCGCACGGAGGGCTCCTCCGCGAGCGAGGCGATCCGTCCCTGCCGCGCGCCGTCGCGGTACACGGTCACGCGGTGACCGTCCGGGGTGCGGCTGTCGAGCACGAGCGTCCCGCCGCCCGCCGCCGCCGTGTGCACCCCCGGTTCCCCGCTGAGACGGACGCAGGTGCCGTCCGCCCGCCGCGCCCAGACGTGTGTCTCCGTGGGCTCCTCGCTCGCGGTGAACAGCACCCGTTCGCCCTGGACGGACAGCACCTCGCGCAGCTGGAGCCCGGGGGGAGTCGCGGGCCGGTCGCCGCACCGCAGGCCACGTGTCCCGTCCTGTTCGTACGGCTGTACGAGAACACCGGAATCGGTGCGCAGCGGCGTCCCGGGGACCAGTTCGACCCAGGCGGGGTCGCGCCGCTCGTCCAGCGGCCGGGTCGCCCCGGTGCCGGGGTCCGCGGCGAGGACGCGCACGGTCCGCTGGTCACGGCTCTGCACGGTGACGAGCGGACCGTGCCCGTCCCAGCCCGCCGCGGCGACGTACTCGAACGAGGCCCGGTCCCAGGACAGCTCGGTGCGCCCGCCGTCCTCGCCGAAGACGTGCAGCGAGACGTCGGCGTTGGCCGTGCCGGCGACCGGGTAGGGCACCGGCCGGGGCCGGACCCAGGGCCTGGCCGGGTCGCCGAGATACCGGCGCCGCACGGGCGAGGTGTCCACCCGGGCGGCCAGCAGGGCCGTACCGTCCGGCGACCACCAGTGGCCGCGGGTCCGGCCGAGGGACTCCGCCGAGACGTGGTCGGAGAGCCCGTACGTCACCTCCGGGCCGTCCGGTGCGGCGATCAGCCGGTCGTTGCCGTCGAGGTCCGCCACGTGCAGCGCCCCGCGCGTGACATAGGCGACGGCCCGCCCGTCGGGGGAGAGGCGCGGGTCGACCACCGGCCCGGCCGCGGGCAGCCGCAAGGGGGCGTCGCGCCCGCCGGTCCGCACCACCCACAGCACACCGCCGAGCGCGAAGACGGCGGTTCGGACCTCCGCGTCCGCCGCGTACGCCACGATGCCGTCCGTGAGTTCCCGCGCGCGCTCCCGCCGTGCGCGCTCCGCGTCCGGAAGGGCCGTGCCGCCGTGGAGCCGGGCGGGGTGGGCGAGTTCCCGCTCGGCCCCGTCCTCGTACAGCCAGAGGCGGCTCACCGGGTCGGAGCCGCCGCCGGTCCGCAGGAACAGCACGCGCCGCCCGTCGGGGGAGACCGTGAAACTCCGTGGCACGCCCAGCGAGAAGCGGCGGGTTCGGGCGAACTGCTCGGGAAAGTCCCGTACACCGTCGGAATCCATACGGGCACTGTGGCAGGCCGTCGGCGGCCGCCCCACCCACGCGCCGTAACCTGGGGGAATGCTGCCCGAAGTCACCGCGACTCGCTACGTCACGCCGCTGCGCGAGGGCGGTTCCCTGCCGGGGCTGGTCGAGGCGGACGACCTCGGCTGCTACGTCGTGAAGTTCACCGGCGCGGGCCAGGGGCGGAAGACGCTGGTCGCCGAGGTGATCTGCGGGGAACTGGGCCGCCGCCTCGGGTTCCGGGTGCCCCCGCTGGCCGTCGTCCGGCTCGACCCGGTGCTCGGCCTCGGTGAACCCGACCCGGAGGTGCAGGATCTGCTGAAGAACAGCGGTGGGCCGAACCTCGGGACGCGGTACCTGCCGGGCGCCCTCGGCTTCGACCCGCTCGCCTGGGGCGTGACGCCCGAGGAGGCCGGGCGCGTCGTCTGGTTCGACGCCCTGACCGGGAACGTCGACCGGTCCTGGCGCAACCCCAACCTGCTGCGCTGGCACCGAGAGCTGTGGCTCATCGACCACGGAGCCACCATGATCTGGCAGCACAACTGGCCCGCCGCGCAGGCGGCGGCCGCCAAGCCGTACCGGGCCGCCGACCACGTCCTCGCGCCCTTCCGGCCCGATGTCCGCGCCGCCGCCGCCGAACTGGCGCCGCTGGTCACCGAGGAACTGCTGGCCGATGTCGTCGCGCAGGTGCCCGACGCCTGGCTGGCGGACGAGCCCGGCTTCGACGGCCCCGGGCCGCTGCGGCGCGCCTATGCCGGGATCCTGCTGGAGCGGGCCCGCACCGTCCACGAACGCATCGTCCCCGGCCCGGCCGGGGACACCGGGGAGGCAGGCCGGTGACCGGACGCCACGTCTACGAGTACGCGCTGCTGCGGGTCGTCCCGCGCGCCGAGCGCGGGGAGCGGATCAACGCGGGCGTGATCGTCTACTGCCGGGCCGCGTCCCTGGTCACGGCGCGCACCGAGCTGGACGAGGCCCGGCTGCGGGCGCTGGACCCGGACGCGGACACGGAGGGCGTACGGGCCGCGCTGCGCGCCGTGGAGGACGTGTGCCGCGGCGGTTCCGCGGCCGGTCCGGCCGCCGGGGACGACGCCGGGCGGAGGTTCCGCTGGCTGGTCGCGCCGCGCAGCACGGTGGTGCGGCCGGGGCCGGTGCACACCGGTCTTACGGCCGACGCGGCCGCGGAGGCGGAACGGCTGCTGGACCTGCTGGTGCGCCGGACGGCGGCGCCGCCGGAAGGGCGGCCGCTCCCGCCGACGGCGTGACGGGCGCTGTGACATGCGCGCCTTGCGGCGGCCCGCCGTTGACAGCGGGTGCGCGGGCTTCTAGCGTTTCGTCGAACCGAACCTACTAAGCGGTTGCTCACCCTGGTCGCCCCGCACGGGGAACTGGCCGCCCGCGTCCGCGCGGCAGCACCGGTGGGCACCCGTGGCGAGCCGGACCCGCATTCGAACGCGAGGAGAACCCGCATGTCCACCACCGAGCAGCGCGTCGCCATCGTCACGGGCGGTGCCCGCGGCATCGGCGCGGCCACCGCCGTGCGGCTGGCCGAGGAGGGGCGCGCCGTCGCCGTGCTCGACCTCGACGAATCGGCCTGCAAGGACACCGTGGAGAAGATCACGGCCGCGGGCGGCAAGGCCCTGGCCGTCGGCTGCGACGTCTCCGACCCCGAGCAGGTCGAGGCCGCCGTGGCGCGCGTCGCCGAGGAGCTGGGCGCGCCCACGATCCTGGTCAACAACGCCGGCGTGCTCCGCGACAACCTGCTGTTCAAGATGTCCGACAGCGACTGGGACACCGTCATGAACGTGCACCTCAAGGGCGCGTTCCTGATGACCCGTGCCTGCCAGAAGCACATGGTGGACGCGCAGTTCGGCCGCGTGGTCAACCTCTCCAGCAGCTCGGCGCTCGGCAACCGCGGCCAGGTCAACTACTCCGCCGCCAAGGCCGGCCTGCAGGGCTTCACCAAGACCCTCGCCAAGGAGCTCGGCAAGTTCGGCGTCACGGCCAACTCGGTCGCCCCGGGCTTCATCGTCACCGAGATGACCGCCTCCACCGCGGCCCGGGTCGGCATGGACTTCGAGGAGTTCCAGGCGGCCGCCGCCACCCAGATCCCGGTGCAGCGCGTCGGCCGTCCCGAGGACATCGCGAACGCCATCGCCTTCTTCACCGGCGACGCGGCGGGCTTTGTCTCCGGACAGGTCATGTACGTGGCCGGCGGCCCGCTCAACTGAACGGGCAGCCCGTCCGACCGAAAGGAAAGGCACACGAACGATGACTGCCGACGTGCAGGACAGTGGAAAGGTCGCCCTGGTCACCGGGGCGAGCCGGGGCATCGGCTACGGCATCGCCGAGGCGCTCGTGGCGCGGGGCGACCGGGTGTGCATCACCGGGCGCACCGAGGAGACCCTGAAGGAGGCCGTCGGACGGCTCGGCGCGGACCGGGTCATCGGGGTCGCCGGCAAGGCGCACGACGAGTCCCACCAGGCGGCCGCTGTCGAGCGCACCATGGAGGCCTTCGGCCGGGTCGACTACCTGGTCAACAACGCCGGCACCAACCCGGTGTTCGGGCCGATCGCCGACCTCGACCTCGGCGTGGCCCGCAAGGTGTTCGAGACCAACGTCGTCTCGGCGCTCGCCTTCGCCCAGCGGACCTGGCACGCGTGGCAGAAGGAGCACGGCGGCGCGATCGTGAACATCGCGTCCGTCGCCGGCGTCTCGGCGTCGCCGTTCATCGGCGCGTACGGCATGAGCAAGGCCGCCATGGTGAACCTGACGCTCCAGCTCGCGCACGAGTTCTCGCCGGGAGTCCGGGTCAACGCGATCGCCCCCGCGGTCGTGAAGACGAAGTTCGCCCAGGCGCTGTACGAGGGGCGTGAGGAGGAGGCGGCCGCGTCCTATCCGCTCGGCCGGCTGGGCACGCCCGAGGACATCGGCGGCGCGGCGGAGTTCCTGCTGTCCGACCGCTCCGGCTGGATCACCGGCCAGACGCTGCTCATCGACGGCGGCATCTTCCTGAACGCGGGCGTCGGCTGACGCTTGCCCTCGCGTGCACTCCAAGGGACAGAGTCCTCGGTGCCGGCCCGGTACGGGCGGGCACCGGGGACTTCCGTCTTCCGGTCTTCGGCATGTCCCGAGGAGGAGAGCACCATGCGCTACCGCAAGCTCGCCGGCGGCACCGGTCCCGAGGTCAGCACCCTGTGCCTGGGCGCCCTGCCGTTCGGCACCACCGTCGGCGAGGAGACGGCCTTCGCGATCCTCGACCGTTTCACCGAGGCGGGCGGCACCTTCGTCGACACCTCGGACAACTACGCGTGCTGGGTGAACGGCGCCACCGGTGACGAGAGCGAACTGGTGCTCGGCCGCTGGCTGCGCAGCCGCCGAGCGCGGGACCGGGTGGTCATCGCCTCGAAGGTCGGGGCCCGTCCGGACCTCTCGCGGGGCCCGCTGTGGTGCGACACGGCGCCCGACGGTTTCGGCAACATGGAGGGGCTGTCCGCGGAGGCCGTCCGGGCCGGCGCGGAGGGCAGCCTGCGGCGCCTCGGCACCGATCACCTCGACCTGCACTACGCGCACATCGAGGACCCGTCCGTGCCGCTGGAGGAGACGGTCACCGCGTTCGCCGGCCTGGTCGCCGCGGGCCGGACCCGGCTGCTCGGCGTCAGCAACCACCCGGTGGCGCGCATCGCCGAAGCCCGGCGGCTCGCGGCGGAGCTGGACCTGCCCGGATATCAGTGCGTACAGCAGCGCCACACCTATCTGCGGCCCGCGCCCGGCGCCGGCTTCGGCGTGCAGCGGCACACTGACGCGGCCCTGCTCGACTACGCGGCGGGCGAACCGGACCTGACGCTGCTCGGCTACTCGGTGCTGGTGCACGGCGCCTACACCCGCGACGACAGGGAACTGCTGCCGCAGTACGCGCACCGGGGCGCCGAGCGCAGGCTGCGGGTGCTGCGGGAGGTGGCGGGGGAGCTGGGTGCCACGCCGAACCAGGTGGTGCTGGCGTGGCTGCTGGGCGGCGAGGTGCCCGTGCTGCCCGTGCTCGGGGTCAGCTCCGTCGGCCAGCTCGACGAACTCCTGGCCGCGGCCGACCTGGACCTGGACGCGGAACTCCGGGCGCGGCTGGACGCCGCGTGAAACAGGGCCGCCGCGGCCGGGGCCGTGCTCCGCCCGGGCCGCGCCCGGGGGACCGGCGGCCGATGCCGCCCCCTCCTGCCGCTCCTGCCGCTCCTGCCGCGGCGGCCTCCGCACGAGCGGGCCCCGGCGGACGCCACCGCGAGCCGTGCCCGGAAGGTCCGTTGTCAGTGGCCGGCGATAGGTTCGGGGGACCGAAACGGATTCCGACCCCGGAGGTTGTTGACGTGACCGACACGCTGCCCGAGTCCTGGCGCGGTGTCCTGGGCGAAGAGCTGGAGAAGCCGTATTTCTCCGAGCTCATGGCCTTCGTCGAGGACGAGCGGGCCCGCGGGCCCGTCTATCCGCCGCGCGAGCAGGTCTTCGCGGCGCTGGACGCCACGCCGTACGACCGGGTGAAGGTGCTGGTGCTCGGGCAGGATCCGTATCACGGCGAGGGCCAGGGGCACGGGCTGTGCTTCTCGGTGCGGCCCGGGGTGCGGACCCCGCCGTCGCTGCGCAACATCTACAAGGAGCTGCGCGACGACCTCGGCCACCCGGTCCCGGACAACGGCTGTCTCGTGCCCTGGGCGGAGCAGGGGGTGCTGCTGCTCAACGCGGTGCTCACGGTCCGCGCGGGCGAGGCCAACTCCCACAAGGGCAGGGGCTGGGAGACGTTCACGGACGCGGTGATCCGCGCCGTGGCCTCCCGCCCGGACCCGGCCGTCTTCGTGCTCTGGGGCGCCTACGCCCGGAAGAAGCTGCCGCTGATCGACACCGGGCGCCACACGGTGGTGCAGGGAGCCCATCCCTCGCCGCTGTCCGCGAAGAAGTTCTTCGGCAGCCGGCCGTTCAGCCAGATCGACAAGGCGGTCGCCGACCAGGGGCACGCGCCCGTCGACTGGCGCATCCCGGATCTGGGCTGATCTTCCCGGGCCCCGCTCCGAAGCCGCGGGGGAGCGGCGGGGCGGGGCCCGGGACAGCGGTACGGCCGGGTGCGCCCGGCGGCGGGCCGCCGGCGGAGGGCGCGGCTAGCGTCGTGCGCGGAGACCCGGCGCACACGGACAGGGACCACGGAGGCAACGTGACGAACCAGCAGCAGGCATCCGAAGACGTCGTCATGACCCGGATCGGCCAGGCGGCCATGCTGCACCGCGGCGGTGACCGGGAGGAGGCGCGCAACCGGTTCGCGGACCTGTGGGAGGAGATCGGCGAGGACGGCGACCCGCTGCACCGCTGCACGCTCGCGCACTACATGGCCGACACCCAGGACGACCCCGCGGAGGAGCTGCGCTGGGACCTGCGCGCGCTCGCCGCCGCCGACTCGCTCACGGACGACCGGGTGCGGCGGCACCACGGCTCCGTCTCGCTGCGGGGCTTCTATCCGTCGCTGCATCTCAACCTGGCCGCGGACTACGAGAAGCTCGGCCGGTTCGCGGAGGCGCGCGCCGCCCTCGGCCGGGCCCGGGCGGCCGCGCCGGCGCTCGGTGACGACGCCTACGGGGACGGCATCCGCGCGGCCCTGGACCGCCTGGAACTCCGGCTGGACGGCGGTGCCGCTCAGCCGTAGACGCCCCGGCAGATGCGCTCCTGCTCACTGCCCTCGGCCCAGCGGCCGTACCGCTCGCCCATGTCGCAGACGCTGCCGCCCCGCCGCGCCGGACCGGG
>NZ_WHPN01000286.1 GCF_009735685.1 Streptomyces lycii
GGTTGGAGTTGACTGGTACTAATAGGCCGAGGGCTTGTCCTCAGTTGCTCGCGTCCACTGTGTTGGTTCTGAAATAACGAACTGTGTTGTTCCGGTTTGTTTGTTTCATAGTGTTTCGGTGGTTATTGCGTTAGGGAAACGCCCGGTTACATTCCGAACCCGGAAGCTAAGCCTTTCAGCGCCGATGGTACTGCAGGGGGGACCCTGTGGGAGAGTAGGACACCGCCGAACAATCTTTGATGAGGGCCGGTGGCCCGAAGAGTTTTTCTCTTCGGGCCACCGGCTCTTTTCGCGTTCACGGGTCTTCCGTGGAAGAACGGGGCGCTGGGCGTCGAGCCGTCCGTATCCCGCGTCTCCCATTGCGCATCCGTGTTCGTACCCGTATCGGCTTCCGTGTTCCGTATCCGGACAGCGGTCGGGTGTCGGGCAGGGGTCCGGGTGCCGGGCAGTTTCGGAAGCCGTGACGGTTCAGAGGGGACCGTTTTTCAGAGGCGGCCGGCTGCCTTCAGGGAGAGATACGCGTCGGCTAGAGCCGGAGCCAGCTCGTCGGGGGTGGCGTCGACGACGGTGACGCCGTGGCGGCGGAGCCGGTCGGCGCTGCGGGCCCGTTCGGCCTGGGTGCGGGCGGCTGCCGCTGCCTCGTAAACCGCCTCCACCGTGCCGCGGCCCGTGCTCATCTCCTGCACCCTCGGATCGGCGACAGCGGCGACCAGGACGGTGTGCCGGTGCGTGAGCTGGTGCAGTACGGGGAGCAGGCCTTCTTCGATCGGAGCGACGTCGAGGCTGGTCAGGAGCACGATGAGGGAGCGGCGGGGAGCGCTGCGGAGGGCCGTGGCCGCCAGCCCCCGGGCGTCTGTCTCGACGAGCGCCGGCTCCAGTGGTGCGAGGGCGCTGACGACGGCGGGCAGCAGGTCACCGGCGGCGCGGCTCTGGACGCTGGCCCTGATGCGGCGGTCGTACGCCAGGACGCCGACCTGGTCGCCGGCTCGCCCCGCCAGAGCGGTGAGCAGCAGTGCGGCGTCGATGGCGGCGTCGAGGCGGGGAGCGTCGCCGACCCGGCCCGCCGAGGTCCGGCCGGTGTCGAGGACGAGCAGAATGCGACGGTCGCGTTCCGGCCGCCAGGTGCGGACGGCGACGGAGGAGTGCCGGGCTGTCGCTCGCCAGTCGATGGAACGTGTGTCGTCACCCGGCACGTATTCACGGAGGCTGTCGAACTCGGTGCCCTCGCCGCGGGTGAGAACGCTGGTGCGGCCGTCCATCTCGCGGAGCCGTGCCATCTTCGCCGGAAGGTGCCGACGGCTCTTGAACGGGGGAAGAACTCGTACCTTCCAGGGCACCTCGTGGCTGCCCTGGCGCGCGGCCAGTCCGAGTGGGCCGTGGCTTCGCACGGTGACGCGGTCGGGGGTCCGTTCTCCCCGGCGGCTCGGGAGAAGGGTTGTGGTGAGCCGGGCGCGTTCGCCCGCGGGGACGGTCACCCGGTGGCGGGAGGCCGCTGCCGACGCGTCGGCACCGGCGGGGAGCGCGCTCGGGGGCCAGGCGTCACGGAGCACGGCCCGCAGCGGGCGGCGGCTCGGGTTGGTGAGAGTCAGGTGGACGGACGCCTGTTCACCAAGTCGAACGGATGTATCACCGGATCGAGTGAAACGAAGCCTGCGGACTGGTGCCGCCAGCAGGAGATCGGTGAGGATTGCCAGCAGCAGGGGGGAGTTCACGAGCAGCAGTCCGGCAGGGCTCGGCATCAGGACGCCCGTGACCAGGGCGCCCAGAACGGCGAGGAGAGCGGCTCGTCCGGTGAGGGCCATGAGAGTGCTCCGGCCGGCTCAGCGGGGGACCGGGACGTTGGCGAGGATCGCCTGGATGACGGAGTCGGCGGTGACTCCTTCCATCTCGGCCTCCGGCCGCAGTTGGACGCGGTGGCGCAGGGTGGGCAGGGCGAGGGCCTTCACGTCGTCGGGGATGACGTAGTCGCGGCCGGTGAGCCAGGCCCAGGCACGTGAGGTGGAGAGAAGTGCGGTGGCTCCGCGAGGGGAGGCGCCGAGGGAGAGCGAGGGGGATTCGCGCGTGGCACGACAGATATCGACGACATAGCCGGTGATCTCGGGGGAGACGGCGGTCTTGGCGACGCCGGCCCGGGCCGCCTCGAGATCGGCCGGGTTCGCGACGGGGCGCAGCCCGGCCGCGCGGAGGTCGCGGGGGTCGAAGCCCTCGACATGACGGGTGAGGACGTCGATCTCTTCCTGGCGGCCGGGCAGCGGGACGGTCAGCTTGAGCAGGAAGCGGTCCAGCTGGGCCTCGGGGAGCGGGTAGGTGCCCTCGTACTCCACGGGGTTCTGGGTGGCGGCGACCAGGAAGGGGTCGGGGAGGGCTCGCGGTGTGCCGTCGACCGTGATCTGGCGTTCCTCCATCGCTTCGAGCAGGGAGGCCTGAGTCTTGGGAGGGGTGCGGTTGATCTCGTCGGCGAGCAGGAGGTTGGTGAAGACGGGGCCGGGCTGGAAGGAGAATTCGGCGGTGCGGGCGTCGTAGACGAGTGAGCCGGTGACATCGCTCGGCATCAGGTCCGGGGTGAACTGGACGCGCTTGGTGTCGAGTTCGAGCGAGGCGGCGAGAGCGCGGATGAGGAGGGTCTTGGCGACTCCGGGAACGCCTTCGAGGAGGACGTGGCCCCGGCAGAGAAGGGCGACGACCAAGCCGGTCACGGCTGGGTCCTGGCCCACCACGGCCTTGGCGATCTCGGCCCTCAGCCCCTCCAGGGAGGCGCGGGCGCTGTCGGTGGTCGGGGCGCTCACGAGGTGCTGTCCCTTTCGGTCGATGTCGGCGGTTCGGCGGCCGGCGGCGGGGAGGCCGGCGATGCGGACGATGGCTGCTCCGGGGGCGCCGGCGGCGGTCCGGAGGCCCGGCTGGTGGAGGTGATGCGGTGCTCCAGGGCGTCGAGCTCGTCGGCGAGCCGGACGAGGGCTGCATCGGTCGGTGGGACGGAGCCGAAGAGCAGGTCCGTGACCTCGGTCGTCCCTTCCGGGAGGTGGGGGGTTACGGCGGGGGAGAGGAGGTCGGGCCGGTGGGCGTGTGAGGGGGGAACGCCGACGAAGGGGGCGATCCTGGCACGGGTGGCGGACCGGAGGGTCTCCGAGGCGCGGTCGCGGGCGTTCGCCTGCTGGTAGAGACGGGCCCGTCCCTCCGTGGCCTCGGACGCCCGTACGGCGACCGGCAGTCGCTCCGGGCTGATGGGGCCGAGGCGCCGTGCCCGCCACAGCGCGGCGAGGGCGGCGGCGACGGCCAGCTGGGCGGTGCCCCAGATCCAGCCCTCCGGGACGAGGTCGAGGAAACCGCGGTCACCGCCGTCCGAGGCGGCGGTGTCGCTGAGCGAGGGGAGATACCAGACGACCTCGGGGTGGGATCCGAGGAGTTGCAGGGCGAGCGAGGCGTTGCCGTTCTCGGCGAGGCGGTCGTTGTACAGGATGTCCGGTGAGCCGAGCAGGACGGTGTCGCGGCCGCGCGGCCCCGGTACCCGGAGCAGGGAGGGCAGATCGTCGCTGAGATAGCAGGAGGCCGCGTCGGGATCGTCCGAGGCGTAGCGGATGCCGCCGACGTCCGCGTCACCGGCGCGGCGCGCGGGGGCGAAGTCGCAGTCCGGTGAGCGGGGTGTGGCGCCGGCCGGGCCGGAGGCTCGTACGCCCGGCGCCAGGACGCCGACGGATGCCGGGCCGGGGGAGAGGAGGACGGCGCGGCCCGCCGAGCCGGCGGCGTCCTGGAGCAGTCGCTGCTGGCGGTCGGTGAGCCGGTCCGGCTCCGTGACGACCAGGGTGGACGAGGGGCCCGTGGCTTCGACGGCGGCGTCGGTGCTGGTCACGACGCGGGTCGTGACGCCGCGGTCGGCGAGAAGTTGGGCCACGGCACGGGTGCCGTAGCGGTCGGGGGAGCGCGGGTCGAGCCGGCCGTGCTGGTCGCCCGAGCGCAGGACGGCGAGGACGATGCCCGCCAGTACGAGCACGGCCAGGGCGACGAGCAGCCCCCGGGAGCGCGTCCAGAGCTGGTGGGCGGTCGCGGAGGTGGGACTGCCCGTGGTGGCGGGGCCGGTCATGAGGCGTCTCCGGTGGCGACCGGGGCGAGGACGGGCTTGCTGTGGCGGATCTCCTGGTCGAGATCGCGCAGCCGGGCGTAGGTCTCGGCGGTGGTCCGGCGGCCGCCGTAGGTGACGTCGTCGAAGTCCCGGGCGGCGGCGCGGAGCCGGTCCGCGTGGCCGGGGAGGGGACGGCCGGCCTCGGTGGCCGCCTCGTCGGCGGTGCGGCCCGGGCGCGGGGTGAGCAGGGCGCGCTCCTCCAGGGAGCGGACGAGGGCGCGGGTGTGTTCCTGTACGGCCTGTTCCCATCGTTGTGCGGCCGCGTGACGCTCGGCCTCGGCGCGGTGCTCGGCGGCGCTGCGCGGGCGGTCGTCGGGGAAGAGCGCGCCGGGGCTCTCCGGGCCGGGGCGCAGCGGGCCGAGCCGCAGCCGCAGGGCGACGGCGAGGAGCAGGACCACGGCCAGGATCACGGCGAGGCCCGCCGGGCCGCCGGGAGTGACACCGGCGGCGGCGTCGAAGAGAGTGTCGAGCCATTCCCAGAAGCGGTCGAGGGCGCGACGGAAGAGGCTGGGGTCGTTCTGGTGGTAGACGGATTCGGAGAGTTCGCGTTCGGCTGCTTCGCGGGCGGGCAGGCGCGGGGTGCGCACGGGGACCTCGTCACCGGTGCGCACCGCAAGGGGAACGGCCACGCCGCCCGCCGCCGCGATCACCGCATCAGCTCCCGGGGGCGCTGTCACCGGGGCGCCCGTCGGAGGCGTTCGGGGCGCCGTAGCCGGGGACGCCGGCGGCGCGGCCGAGTTCCAGGTCGAGTGCCTCGCGGCGGATCCGCTGGTCCATGTAGAGCAGGGCGGTGACCCCGGCGCTGATCGGGAAGGTGATGGTCGAGCTGATCACCGCTCCGATGCCGATGACGACGAGGAAGAGCCAGCCCGCCTCCGCGGACTCGCCTGCCAGCCAGTCCATCGCGCTCTCGCCGCCGACGAGCATGGCGATGAGACTCGTCGGGATCTCGATGACGGCGGCGACGAACACGATCAGGATCGTGGTGAGGATCTGGATGCCGAAGATGCGCCACCAGGCGCCCCGGACGAGCTTGGCGGAGCGGCGCATGGCGGCGATGACGCCCTGGCGCTCCAGCATCAGGGCCGGTGCGGCGAGGCTGAAGCGGATCCACAGCCATACGGCGACGACGAGGGCCGCGATGCCGCCGACGAGGGTGAGGGCGGCTCCGGCCCCCGCGGCGCCCGAGGCGACCACGGCCAGTCCGGGCGCCAGCAGCACGGCGGAGACCAGCAGGACCAGCAGGGGGATGAGCAGCAGCAGGCCGAGGAGCCGCAGCAGTTGCGGCCGGGAGTCCCGCCAGGCCTCGCCGGCCGACACGTCCCGGCCGATGACGGCCCGGCTGACGACCATGGTCAGCATCGCGGTGGCGATGATGGTCCCGAGTATGCCGACCACGCCCGTGACGCCGCTCCCGGCGAGGGTGCCGCCGACGGCGTCCAGGGCCTCGTCGACGGTGGGGTCGGGGTCGTTCTCCAGCGCGGTGATGCCTGCGGAGTCGCTGAACCACAGGCCGGTGACGGCGGTCGAGACGGCCTGCGTGACCACGGCGACCGCGAGGGAGATGCCGAGCACGGTGCGCCAGTGGGCGCGCATCGTCGACACGGCGCCGTCGAGGATCTCCCCGATGCCGAGGGGACGGAGCGGGATGATGCCGGGCTTCGCGACCGCGGGCGGCTGGGTCCAGCCCCAGCCCGGTCCGCCGCCCTGCCATCCTCCGGGGCCGGGTGCCGGTCCGCCGCCGGGCGGCGGGGGCGGTCCCTGGCCGGCGGGCGTCACCCACTGCCCGCCGGGCGGCTGCTCCTTGGACCAGTTCACCGGCGGGGCGTCGCGGTCCTCGGGGACCGGCCGGTCCGACTCCGGCGGGGTGCCCTGTCCCGGCTCGTCGGAGGGGCCCGATCCGGGCGAAGCCCAGCCCGGAGAGTTGTTCATCTTCGCTCCTAACGCGGTGCCCGCCCGCAGGCTCCTCCTGTCTCCTCGGGAGGGGCCGGGCCCCTCGGGACAGCGTGGCCGCGGCCGGGTTGGCTGCCATCGTGCCACGCGGCACCGTCATCGGTGACCGCCCCTGTCTCTTCGCCGTACCCCGGCCGCACCTTCAAATACCCGGGGGGCAGCGGGCAGACTGTGCGGATGGCTGATCAGGAGGCGGTATCCCAGGCGGTTCAGGCGTCGCCGGAAGTTCCCGTGCTGCGCTGGGAGGAACCTCCCGAAGGCCCGGTGCTGGTGCTTCTCGACCAGACCCGGTTGCCGGCCGAGGAGGTCGAGCTGGTGTGCACGGACGTCCCCGCGCTGGTGGAGGCCGTCGGTTCGCTGGCCGTGCGCGGTGCGCCGCTGCTCGGCATAGCGGGGGCGTACGGAGTGGCCCTCGCCGCCGCCCGGGGGTACGACGTGGAGGAGGCGGCGGAGCTGCTCGCGCACGCCCGGCCCACGGCGGTCAACCTGGGGCTCGGGGTGCGGCGCGGGCTGGAGGCGTACCGGCGGGCCGCCGGCGGCGGTGCCGGGCGTGCGGAGGCGGCCGCGGCGGCGCTCGCCGAGGCCCGCGCGCTGCACCGGGAGGACGCCGAGGCGAGCGCGCGGATGGCGGAGCACGGGGCGTCCCTGCTGCACGAGCTGCTGCCGGGCGGCACCTACCGGATCCTCACGCACTGCAACACGGGCCGGCTGGTGTCGGGCGGTGAGGGCACGGCGCTCGCCGTGGTGCGGGCCGTGCACCGCACGGGACGGCTGCGGCGGCTGTGGGTGGACGAGACGCGTCCGCTGCTCCAGGGGGCGCGGCTCACCGCCTGGGAGGCGGCGCGGGCCGGGATGCCGTACTCCCTGCTGACGGACAACGCGGCCGGGTCGCTGTTCTCCGCGGGCGAGGTGGACGCGGTGCTGATCGGCGCGGACCGGATCGCGGCCGACGGCTCGGTGGCGAACAAGGTGGGCAGCTATCCGCTGGCGGTGCTGGCGCGCTACCACCATGTGCCGTTCGTCGTGGTGGCGCCGGTGACGACGGTCGACCCGGAGACGCCCGACGGGGCGTCGATCGAGGTCGAGCAGCGGCCGGCGCACGAGGTGACGGAGTGCGCGGCCGCGCACGGCCCGGGAGCCGGCCGGGAGGCGGGTGGCGGGCACCTGGTGACCCCGCTGGGCACCCAGGCGTACAACCCGGCCTTCGACGTCACCCCGGCCGAACTGGTGACCGCCATCGTCACGGAACGCGGGGTACTGTCACCGGTCACGCCGGACGGAATCGGGCAGCTGTGTGCCGGGTCACGCCGGGCCGCGATGAGCTGATGGGATGATGTCCATTATGAAAGGTCGCGTCCTCGTCGTCGATGACGACACCGCCCTGGCAGAGATGCTCGGCATCGTGCTGCGCGGCGAAGGTTTTGAACCATCGTTCGTCTCGGACGGAGACAAGGCCCTGGCGGCCTTCCGCGAGACCAAACCCGATCTCGTCCTGCTCGACCTGATGCTGCCCGGCCGGGACGGCATCGAAGTGTGCCGGCTGATCCGGGCCGAGTCCGGGGTGCCGGTCGTCATGCTGACCGCCAAGACCGACACGGTCGACGTGGTGGTCGGCCTGGAGTCCGGCGCCGACGACTACATCGTCAAGCCGTTCAAGCCCAAGGAGCTGGTGGCGCGGATCCGTGCCCGGCTGCGGCGCTCGGAGGAGCCCGCGCCGGAGCAGCTGGCCATCGGCGATCTGGTGATCGATGTGGCCGGGCACTCCGTGAAGCGGGCCGGGCAGTCGATCGCCCTGACGCCGCTGGAGTTCGATCTGCTGGTCGCGCTGGCCCGCAAGCCGTGGCAGGTGTTCACCCGCGAGGTGCTGCTCGAGCAGGTGTGGGGCTACCGGCACGCCGCGGACACCCGGCTGGTCAACGTGCACGTGCAGCGGCTGCGCTCGAAGGTCGAGAAGGACCCGGAGCGGCCGGAGATCGTGGTGACGGTGCGCGGTGTCGGATACAAGGCGGGGCCCAACTGAGATGTCCGGGCACGGTGCTGCTCCGGAGCGCAACGAGGGGCGGCCCGTCGATCCGGTGAGCAGGATTTCCCTGTACGACCGCCTCTGGCAGGGCGGCAGCCTGCTGCAGGACGGGGCGCCGGGCGGCCCCGCGCATCCCGTGCTGCGCCTGGTGCTGCGCTGGGTGCGGCGGCCGCTGCTGCCCGCGCTGCGGCTGTGGCGGCGCAACATCCAGCTGCGGGTCGTCGCGGGCACCCTGCTGATGTCGCTCGGCGTGGTGCTGCTGCTCGGCCTGGTCGTCATCGGCCAGGTGCGCAACGGCCTGCAGGACGCCAAGCAGGGCGCGGCGCAGAGCCAGGCCGCGGGCGGTTTCAAGGTCGCGCAGGACCAGGCCGACGCGGACTCCCGCGGCGAGACCGGGCGCCGGACCGACGACCCGGCGCAGCTGAACTCCGGAGTCTGGCTCACCGCGCTCGTGGAACAGCTGGCCAGCGGCGGGCAGGGCGTGTACTCCATCGTGGCACTCAGCTCGGACAGCCAGCAGCCGTTCGTCGACGACAGCAGCGGCACCCGCTCGCCGCGTTCCTCCGGTGACGTGCAGCCGGAGCTGAGCGTGCCGCAGGAACTGCGGGACACCCTCGACGAGGACCCGCGGACCCACCAGCAGTACACGCGGGTGGTCCGCGGCTCCGGCGAGGGGGAGCCCGCGCTGGCGATCGGCAAG
The DNA here is from genome assembly GCF_009735685.1 of Streptomyces lycii. GTDB lineage: Bacteria > Actinomycetota > Actinomycetes > Streptomycetales > Streptomycetaceae > Streptomyces > Streptomyces lycii. The sequence goes on from NZ_WHPN01000286.1 coordinate 8,794, forward strand.
CAGCTCAACGACGTCAACGGCAATCCGTACCAGCTGTACTACCTCTTCCCGTTCACCCAGGAGGAGAAGACGCTCAGCCTGGTCAAGACGACGCTGGCGACCGCCGGGGTGTTCGTGGTCGTTCTGCTGGGCGCCATCGCCTGGCTCGTGGTGCGGCAGGTCGTCACGCCGGTACGGATGGCCGCGGGGATCTCGGAGCGGCTGGCTGCCGGGCTGCTCCAGGAGCGGATGAAGGTCACCGGTGAGGACGACATCGCCCGGCTGGGCGAGTCGTTCAACAAGATGGCGCAGAACCTCCAGCTCAAGATCCAGCAGCTGGAGGATCTCTCCCGGATGCAGCGCCGGTTCGTCTCCGACGTGTCGCACGAGCTGCGCACCCCGCTGACGACCGTACGGATGGCCGCCGACGTCATCCACGACGAGAAGGACTCCTTCGACCCGGCGACCGCCCGCTCGGCGGAGCTGCTGCGCGGACAGCTGGACCGTTTCGAGTCGCTGCTGGCGGACCTGCTGGAGATCAGCCGGTTCGACGCGGGGGCGGCGGCGCTGGAGGCCGAGCCGGTCGATCTGCGGGACGTGGTGTCCCGGGTGATCGAGGGGGCCGAGCCGCTGGCGGTGAACACGGGCAGCCGCATCGTGGTGCGCGGCGCCGAGCAGCCGGTGGTCGCCGAGGTCGACGCACGTCGTATCGAACGGGTGCTGCGGAACCTCGTGGTCAACGCCGTGGAGCACGGTGAGGGCAGGGACGTCGTGGTGCGGCTGGCCGCGGCCGGCGGTGCGGTAGCCGTCGCGGTGCGGGACTACGGCGTCGGGCTCAAGCCCGGCGAGGCGACCCGGGTCTTCAACCGCTTCTGGCGTGCCGACCCCGCCCGCGCCCGCACGACCGGGGGGACCGGGCTGGGCCTGTCGATCGCCGTCGAGGACGCCAGGCTGCACGGCGGCTGGCTCCAGGCGTGGGGCGAACCGGGCGGCGGCTCGCAGTTCCGGCTGACCCTGCCGCGCACCGCGGACGACTCGCTGCGCGGGTCACCGATCCCGCTGGAACCCGAGGACTCCCGGCGCGGGCTCCGGGAGGCGGCGGAGCCACCGGCCGCGGGGGCGACCCGGGCGCCGGGCCCGCCGCCGCTGCCGCGGAACGAGCCGGCGGCTGCGGACGGGGCAGCCTCGTCGGCGGACCCGGCTTCGCTGCCCGGCAGCGGCGCCCGCGTGGTGTCGCGCGCCGGGGGCGTACGGGAGAACGAGGGGCGCCGGGCTCCCCGGCCGCCCGGCGATGGCGCCACCGGCGGCGAGCACAGCGGCAACCACGGCAGCAGCGATCACAGCGGCGGCAGCAGCAACCACGGCAGCAGCGGTCACGGCGGTGGCAGCGGCAACCACAGCAGCAACCACAGCGGTGGCAGCGGCAACCACAGCAACAGCAACCACAGCGGTGGCACCAGCATCAACAGCAGCAGTGACAGCAGTGACAGCAGTGACGGGGACGGCGACGGGGAGGGCGGCTCGCGTGAGTTCTGACCGGCACATCCACCGGACCGGACACCGCTACCGCGCGGCGGTGCGGCTGTGCGTCCCCGTCCTCTGCGGGATCGTGGTGCTGGCGGGCTGCGCGTCGATGCCCGACGGCGGAGAGGTGCGCCGGGTCGACGCCTCGCAGCCCGCGGACCCCGACTCGCAGGTGCGGGTGTTCCCCGTACCGCCGCGCAAGGGGGAGCTGCCGGACGACATCGTGCGCGGCTTCCTGGAGGCCACGACCAGCGACGAGGCGGACTTCAGCACGGCCCGGCAGTACCTCACCGAGGAGGCGTCGGAGAACTGGGACCCGTTCTCGAAGACGACCGTGCTGGAGGACGGGCCGGTGCCGCGGATGGAGCCCGTGCCGGGGGACGTGCCGGGCAAGGGCGCGGTCGCCGTGCTGAGCGGGCGGCAGCGGGCCAGCGTCGACCAGAAGCAGGCGTACAAGCCGGAGGACGCGTCCTACCAGGCGCGGGTGCATCTGACGAAGGTGCGCGGCGAGTGGCGGATCGACGGGCCGCCGGACGGGCTGGTGCTCGGACAGTCCGACTTCGAGCGGATCTACCGCTCGGTCAACAACTACTACTTCGCGTATCCGGGCAAGGGCGGCTCGGACACCGGCACCGGAGGGGACGTGCTCGTCGCCGACCCGGTCTATCTGCGCAAACGCGTGGACCTGGTGACCTCGGCGGTCGAGACGCTGCTGCGCGGCCCGGGAGACTGGCTGGACCCGGTCGCCGCGACGAAGTTCCCGCGGGGCACGAAGATCGTCGACGAGTCGCTGTCGCTGGACGACGTGGGCGGCCTGCGGGTACGGCTCAACGACCGCGGCTCCCGGGTGGGGCCGCTGCAGTGCAACCAGATGGCCTCACAGCTGCTGTTCACCGTGCAGGACATCGCGTCGGCCCAGGTGAAGCAGGTCGAGCTGGCCGACGCCGAGGGCGCCCGGCTCTGCGTGGTCACCCGCGCCGACGCCGCCGCCTACGCCCCGGCCGGGCTCAAGGACCAGCACCCCGAGCAGCAGTACTTCATCGACGCCCAGGGCCGGATGGCGAGCCTGCCGCCCGGCGGCGAGGAGCCGGTCCGGGTCGAGGGGCCCTTCGGCGCCGGCGAGGTGCCGCTGCGGTCGATCGGTGTCGCCCGCGACGAGCGGACGGCGGCGGCCGTCTCGCAGGACGCCCGCAAGCTGTACGTGGCCCCGCTCGAGGAGGGCGCGGAACTCGGGGAGTCCCTGCTGACCAGCGAGGCGCTGCGGGCCGAGGACGGGCTCACCCCGCCCAGCTGGGACGGGCACGGCGACCTGTGGATCGCGGACCGCGACCCGGAGCGGTCCCGGCTGCTGCGCCTGGAGGGCGGCACCGGTGAGCCGCAGGAGGTCGTGGTGCCCTCGCTCGGGAAGGGCAGGATCAAGTCGCTGCGGGTGGCCTCCGACGGGGTACGGATCGCGCTGGTCGTACAGCGGAACGGACACGCCTCGCTGGAGCTGGGGCGGATCGAGCAGAAGGCGGACGGTACCGGTGAGCCCCGGCTGTCGGTGAACGACCTGCGGTCGGTCACCCCGCAGCTGGAGGACGTGGAGTCGGCGTCCTGGGCGGGCGACAGCCGGCTGGTGGTCGTCGGCCAGGAATCCGGCGTACGGCAGCTGCTGTACGTACAGACGGACGGCTCCGTGGCGAACACGCCGACGCTGCCGGGAGCCAACGGCGTCACGGCCGTCGCGGCCTCGGAGGACGAGGACAAGCCGTTGCTGGCGGACTCCGACGACGGGATCGTCCGGCTCCCCGCGGGCGCCGGCTGGCAACTGGTGACGAAGCAGGGGTCGGCGCCCGTCTATCCCGGATAGCGGCGGGACCGCGAGAACGGACGGCGAGCGGACCACGAGGGGCGGGCAGCACGGGCGGACCGGAAGCGCCTCGCCCGTCGGTCCTCGCGGGCTGTTCTTGCCGTCCGCCCGCCGTGCCGTGTCATACGGCGGCGGGCGGCGGTTCCTCGGGTGCGCGGGCGGCCGGTCGGCCGGGGCTCCGAGGAGTGCCCGGGCGCCGCGGGGGCCGGTGGGCGGGGTGTGCGCGAGCCGGTGGGCCGGGGGCGGGCGCCGGAGCCCCGGCCGGCCGCCTCGTGGCGGCCGCGGGGCGCACATGCCGGTCCGCCCGGGCGTCGGGGAGTTTTCCACAGGGGTGGTGGACGGACGCCGGCAGGGGGAGAGTGGCGTCGTGGGCGGATGGTGGCAGGAGATCACGGAGCTGGTGCTGCCGGCCGACTGCGCGGGGTGCGGAGAGCCGCGCACCGCGCTGTGCGGCCGGTGCCGCGCGGCCCTGTCCGGCCGGGCCGCCGGCCCGGTGCGGCCGGACCCGGTGCCGGACGGCCTGCCGCCGGTCCGTGCCGCCGCTCCGTACGCCGACGAGGTGCGGGCCGTGCTGCTCGCGCACAAGGAGCGCGGTGCGCTCGGGCTGTCCCGGCCGCTGGGCGCCGCGCTCGCCGGAGCAGCCAGGGTGGCGGCCCCCGGTGACGGGCCGCTGCTGCTCGTGCCGGTGCCGTCCGCGCGCCGCTCGGTGGCGGCACGCGGGCACGACCCGACGCGCCGGATCGCTCGCTCTGCGGCGGCCGAGCTGCGCCGGGCCGGGCGCCCGGCCCGGCTGTGCGCGGCGCTCCGGCAGCGGCGTCCCGTCGCCGACCAGTCGGGGCTGTCCGCGCGCCGGAGGCTCGGGAACCTCATGGGGGCGCTGGAGGCGCCCGCACCGGCGGCGCGGTGGCTGCGGGAGGCTCCGGTGCTGCTCGTGGACGACTTGATGACCACCGGAGCCTCGCTCGCCGAATCCGCGCGTTCGGTCCGGGCGGTCGGCGGGCAGGTGACCGGTGCGGCCGTGGTCGCGGCGCCTCCGACGGCGTTCCGCGGTCGCCGGGGCCGCGAGCGGCCCCAACCGGAACGGTTCGGGGACGAGCGTCGTTCCAGGTAGTGAGAGGAGCGAAAGCAGCGAAACGGAGGTACGCGCCGGTAGGGGGTGCCGACTCCCGTCCGGTCGAGCTATGTTCGATTGTGAGGAATGGCAGAAGGTGAACCTTTTCCATCGAACTGGACCTGTTTCGCAGCTTCTGCGCCGACCCTGAAGTCGATGGGGTGTTGATCTTGTCGACTGGGGAGGAGGAGGTGAAAGTCGCAACGCCGCGGCTCCCGGTCACGGGGCCCGTGGTGGTGCAGCAGACGCAGTGCCGGACGGGCCCAGCCCGCGCGGGCGACCCGCCGGCCTCAGCGCACATGGACGGGCGCCGCCTCCGGGCGGAGTCGTCCGGGAACGGAGTTCTGCGTGGACATCGTCGTCAAGGGCCGCAAGACCGAGGTGCCCGAGCGCTTCCGCAAGCACGTGGCCGAGAAGCTGAAGCTGGACAAGATCCAGAAGCTCGACGGCAAGGTGATCAGTCTCGACGTCGAGGTCTCGAAGGAGCACAACCCGCGTCAGGCCAACCGTTCGGACCGCGTCGAGATCACCCTCCGTTCGCGTGGACCGGTGATCCGTGCCGAGGCCGCGGCGGGCGACCCCTACGCGGCACTGGACGCGGCGACGGCCCGGCTCGAGGCGCAGCTGCGCAGGCGGGGCGACAAGCGTCGGGTGCACCGGAAGCCGGGACGGACGCCCATGAGCGTCGCGGCCGCCACCGCACCGCTCGCCGAGCACCTCAACGGCACGGCACCGGCGGAGGAGAAGCCCGCCGAGCAGGCCGTCCCGACGAAGCGGATCGGCAGCCTGGAGGTCCAGGGCGACGGGCCGCTGGTGGTCCGCGAGAAGACGCACGTGGCGGCCCCGATGAGCCTCGACCAGGCGCTGTACGAGATGGAGTTGGTCGGCCACGACTTCTACCTGTTCATCGACGCCGACACCAAGCAGCCCAGCGTGGTCTACCGTCGGCACGCCTATGACTACGGCGTCATCCATCTCGAGTCCGACTCGATGACCGCCGAACCGCCCGGTGGTGCCGGCGGCGCGCTCGGCGGCTGAACCCTTACGGCCGACGCCCCCCGGGAGCGCCCGTGCGCCCCCGGGGGCTCCGGCGTGCGACGACGGGGGCACGACGCCACCGGCCGGGCATGGAATCATGGCGGGGCGGCCAACGCGCCCCCTCGGGGGTGCCGTTGGCCCGGCACGCAATCGAGGGCCGAGACCCTCAGGGGGAGGAACCATGGCGGACAGCTTCGGGCCCGTGACCGGCGGGGACGGCGGCGGGCGGGGCGCCGGCGACGACGGTCCGGACGCGAGCCCGTCGCCGGCGGAGCCCATCCGGGTTCTCGTCGTGGACGACCACGCGCTGTTCCGGCGCGGCCTGGAGATCGTCCTCGCGCAGGAGGAGGACATCGAGGTCGTCGGTGAGGCGGCGGACGGCGCGGAGGCGGTGGACAAGGCGGCCGACCTGCTGCCCGACATCGTTCTGATGGATGTCCGGATGCCGAAGCGGGGCGGGATCGAGGCCTGCACCTCGATCAAGGAGGTGGCCCCCAGCGCCAAGATCATCATGCTGACGATCAGCGATGAGGAGGCCGACCTCTACGACGCGATCAAGGCGGGTGCCACCGGCTATCTCCTGAAGGAGATCTCCACGGACGAGGTCGCCACCGCCATCCGAGCGGTCGCGGACGGCCAGTCCCAGATCAGCCCGTCCATGGCGTCGAAGCTGCTCACCGAGTTCAAGTCCATGATCCAGCGCACCGACGAGCGGCGTCTCGTCCCCGCGCCGCGGCTGACCGAGCGCGAGCTGGAGGTGCTCAAGCTCGTCGCCACGGGCATGAACAACAGGGACATCGCCAAGGAGCTGTTCATCAGCGAGAACACCGTGAAGAACCACGTCCGCAACATCCTGGAGAAGCTGCAGCTGCACTCCCGGATGGAAGCCGTGGTCTACGCGATGCGGGAGAAGATCCTCGAGATCCGATGACGCCCCGGGCGGGCCCGACCCCGGGCGGCCCAGCCGCCGGGCACGTCCCCGGGACCGGCCGCCCCCGCTCCCGCCCGCTCCGGCTCCCGTCCGCTCCCGCCGTACAGCTCGGCTCGGCTCAGCTCGGCCCCGGCACTCTGCCCCGCCTCGGCGTACAGCTCGGCTCAACTCGGTCCGGCCCCTTGCCCCCGCCTCGGCGTACAGCTCGGCCAGGCCCGGCCCCCGCCTCTGCCGTGCACCTCAGCCCGGTCCGGTCCGGCCCCTGCCCCCGCCTCGGTCTTACAGCTCGGCCCGGTCCGGCTCGGCGCGGCCCCTCTCGCGCCTCGCCGGCCCCGC
>NZ_WHPN01000287.1 GCF_009735685.1 Streptomyces lycii
GGTTGGAGTTGACTGGTACTAATAGGCCGAGGGCTTGTCCTCAGTTGCTCGCGTCCACTGTGTTGGTTCTGAAATAACGAACTGTGTTGTTCCGGTTTGTTTGTTTCATAGTGTTTCGGTGGTTATTGCGTTAGGGAAACGCCCGGTTACATTCCGAACCCGGAAGCTAAGCCTTTCAGCGCCGATGGTACTGCAGGGGGGACCCTGTGGGAGAGTAGGACACCGCCGAACAATTGTTGTGGGATTGCCCTGTCGGGAACTTAGTGTTCCTGGCAGGGCTTTCTTGCGTTGTGCCCCCGATGAGGTAGGGCGCGGCTGTCCGCCGCCCGTGATGTGCGCCGGCGTCGGCTCCGTCTTGTGGAGGTGAGTGGAGGTGACGGGTCATCAAGCGCCTCTGCCGTCCCGCGGCATCGAAGGCAACGGAGGTGGCGGCGGCATCGGTAGTGACGGCGGCAGCGATTGCTTTCCCACGACCGTCATAGGGTGAGCGAATGCGCTACGACTTGGTCATATTCGACAATGACGGGGTGTTGGTGGACAGCGAACCGCTGTCGAACCGGACCCTGGCCGCCTATCTGACGGAGCTGGGGCATCCCACCAGCTATGAGGACTCGATACGCGACTACATGGGCTCCGCGGTCCACCGCATCCACGACCTCGTCATGGAGCGCACCGGCCGCCGGTTGCCCGACGACTTCGACGATGTCTTCCACAGCCGGGTGTTCGAGGCGTTCCGCCGGGATCTGCTGCCCGTGCCGGGAGTCGCCGACGTACTCGACAAGCTCACCGCCGACGAAGTTCCGTACTGTCTGGCCTCGTCCGGCAGCCATGAGCGCATCCGGGTCGCGTTGCGCACCACCGGGCTCGACGACCGGTTCGGGGAGGACCGGATCTTCAGCTCGCAGGACGTCGGCCGGGGCAAGCCCGCCCCGGATCTGTTTCTGCACGCCGCGGCGGTCATGGGGGTGGCTCCCGAGCGCTGTGCGGTGGTCGAGGACAGTCCGCTGGGAGTGCGTGCGGCGGTCGCCGCCGGGATGGACGTGTACGGCTTCACCGCGATGACCCCGCCCGCGAAGCTGGCGGGCGCCACCGCGCTGTTCGGTGCGATGAGCGAGTTGCCGGAGTTGCTGGCCGGGGGCTGAGGACCGATACGGTGGCCGACATGAGCGGCCGAGCACAGTTGATGTGGGACGAGGCAGTCACGGGTTACGACTTCGGCCCCGGCCATCCCATGGATCCGGTGCGGCTCGCCCTCACCATGCGGCTCGTCGAGGCGTTCGGTCTGGACGGCAAGCTGCGGGTGACGGCGGCGAAGGCCGCGGGGGACTCGACGCTCCGGCTGGTGCACCGCTCGGACTACGTGTCCGCGGTCCGCCGCGTCTCGGCCGACCCGGCCGCTGCGGACGGCTCCTTCGGGCTCGGCACCGAGGACGACCCGGCGTTCGCCGGGATGCACGAGGCGTCGGCACTGATCGCCGGCCAGTCGGTCGGCGCGGCGGACGCCGTGTGGCGCGGGGAGGTGCTGCACGCGGTGAACTTCGCGGGCGGGCTGCACCACGCGATGCCGGGCGCCGCCTCCGGTTTCTGCGTGTACAACGACGCGGCTCTGGCGATCGCGCGGCTGCTGGAACTCGGCGCCGAGCGGGTCGCGTACGTGGACGTCGACGTCCACCACGGGGACGGCGTACAGGCCGCGTTCTGGGACGACCCCCGGGTGCTGACGATCTCGCTGCACGAACATCCGCGGACCCTCTTCCCGCAGACCGGCTGGCCGGAGGAGACCGGTGGCGAGCACGCCGAGGGCCGTGCGGTGAACGTGGCCCTGCCGCCCGGCACCACCGACGACGGCTGGCTGCGGGCCTTCCACGCGGTCGTCCCGGAACTGATCGGCGCCTTCGGCCCGCAGGTTCTCGTGACCCAGCACGGTGCCGACACGCACATCGAGGACCCGCTCGCCCACCTCGCGGTCAGCCTCGACGCGCAGCGCGCCGTACAGCAGGCGTGTCACGACCTGGCGCACGAGCACACCGAGGGCCGCTGGGTGGCTCTGGGCGGAGGCGGTTACGCGATCGCGGACGTGGTGCCCCGTTCGTGGACGCATCTGGTGGCGATCGCCGCGGGCGAGCCCGTCGACCCCGCGGCCGAGACCCCCGAGGAGTGGCGGCACGAGGTGTACGCGCGGACCCGGCAGCTCGCGCCGTCGCGGATGACGGACGGACGGCATCCGCACTGGCGGGACTTCGAGGACGGCGGCTACGACCCGGCGGACCGGCTGGACCAGGCCGTGCTCGCCACCCGGCGAGCGGTGTTCCCGGCGCACGGGCTGCTTCCGTAGCCCGCGATCCGTACCGCGATCCGTAGCGCTGTACGGACGGGGGCAGGGGCGGACACGGACGGGGCCGGAGCAGGAGACGGACCTGGAGCCGGCCGAGCGGAGCCGAGCAGGAACCGCGGCCCCGGCAGGCTCCCGGACAGGGACAGGGACAGGGACAGGGGCAGGCGCCCGGGACAATGCCGGGACCGGGGAGCAGGGCCGGTCCTCCGGCCGCGGTGGGGCCGTTCGGCGGCAAGGTTACGTCCTGTTAGCCCGACAGTGGCTTCCTTCGCCCGATTTCGGTCGTCCCGGTCCGCGGGTGCGGAAGCATGAGCCGCGTGTTGAGTCCCGGCGCCCTGCGCGCTCATCTGCTGGCGGCCCGGCTGGCCGGGCCGGTCGCCACCTCGCGGGAGAGGAGCCTGCGGAGCTACCGGCTGTTCGCGGCCCGAGACCCGCGACTGCTGCTCGGCCTGGACCCCGAACGGCCGTGGCGGCAGCGGGACCTGCTGCGGCTGATGGCCGACCGCTGCGGTGTCTCGCCCGACCCGGAGCACGTGTCCGGTCCGGACGTGATCGATCCCGACCGTACGATCGCAGCTCTCGACGTGTTCGCCGACCGGCTGGCCGCCGCCGCGCGGGCACGGGTTCCGGTGCTGCTCGGGACCGGGCACCCGCACCGGCTCCTCGAGTTCTACGCCGTTTTGGCCGCCGCCCTGTCGTCGGCGGGATGTCAGATCCTCACCCCGGCGCAGGGGAGGAGTGTCGACATTCGCACGCGGTTCGGGGTACGTACGTACAACCTTGACTACGTACGGGGAGTCGCGTTGGTGCGCGAAGGGGGCGCGCCCGGCCCGGCGCGCGAAGCGGGCGTGCACAGTCATTCCCCGCTGCCGGTTCGGGCGGCGCTCGCGGCGGCCGCCGACTCCCGTGGTCCGCTGCCGGAACTGCTGATCGGGGATCACGGCTGGGTCTGCGGGGCAGGTCAGCTGGGTATCGAGGCGATGGGGCCGGCGGATACGGACGATCCCGCGCTGTTCGTCGGGGAGGCCGAGGGGCGGGTCTCGGTGGCCGTTCCGCTTGATGACGCCGTGCGGTCCGATTACTACCGACCGCTTACTCGCTATGTACTCAATCAAGCGTGTCTGTCACAGTAGGCGGCCGATCTCTGCTCCTCTTCCCCATTCGCACCACCCGCCCCTAGTCTGGGAGTGAGCGCGCAGCGACGAGGAGTCACCGGAGGGGAAGCCGGTGCCCGTCATGTGCGGAAGGTCAGGTGTCTCATGGCTGGTGGCGAGAGGCCTCTCAACGAGGTCGTGTTCCTGACCGTGGCGGAAGTCGCCTCGGTGATGCGAGTGTCGAAGATGACCGTGTACCGCTTGGTGCACAGCGGTCATCTGCCCGCCATCCGGGTGGGGAGGTCGTTCCGAGTCCCGGAGCAAGCGGTGCACGAGTACCTCCGCGAGTCCTACGTGGGGGTGGAGACCGCCTGACGGCGCCCCTCGGATTACGTCCATCACTCGGCGCCCGGTAGGCTGGGCCGACGTAGGTAGTGTGGGCTCGGACGCCCCGCACCGAGTGATTCGAAGTGAGCGAGGGTAGTCGTGGGCTCTGTTATCAAGAAGCGGCGCAAGCGGATGGCCAAGAAGAAGCACCGCAAGCTGCTCAAGCGCACCCGTGTCCAGCGTCGCAACAAGAAGTAGGCGACAGCTGAACGCGTGACGCCGCCCTCCCGCCACACGGCGGGAGGGCGGCGTTCTGCGTTCCGGCGTGCGGGGTTCCGGCGTGCCGTGTTCAGGTGTTCTGCGTTCCGGTGTTCAACGTTCCGCAGCGCGCGTTCCGGTGTTCTGCGTTCCGTAGCGCGCGTTCCGGCGCGTTCCGGTGCCTGTGTGCCCGCGCTCGGGGTACACGCCCCGGGACGCCCGGCCGGGCGGTCGGTGCGTACCGGGGTCACCATGGCGCAACATCGACGGGATACGGTGACCGCCGAGGCACAATCAGCGAGTCATCCGCGGCACAGTCTCAGCCCGCCCACGGCGGGAAGGAAGGCGCTGATCTTGGGCAAGGTCGTGCTCGTCACCGGTGTCGCCCGGCAGCTCGGCGGCCGTTTCGTACGGCGCGTCCAACGGGAGCCCGGGGTCGACCGGGTGATCGCGGTGGACGCGGTTCCCCCCGAGCACCATCTCGGCGGCGCCGAATTCGTCCGCGCCGACATACGGCAGCCGGCGATCGCCCGAGTGCTCGCCGAGCACGCCGTGGACACCGTCGTGCACATGGACGTCACCGGCACCCCGGCACGTTCCTTCGGCACCGGGTCCCGCTCCGGGCGCGGCCGTGCCGCCGTCAAGGAGACCAACGTCATCGGCACGATGCAGCTGCTCGGCGCCTGCCAGAAGGCGCCGTCCGTGCGGCGGCTCGTGGTCAAGTCCTCCACCAATGTGTACGGTTCCGCGCCCCGCGATCCGGCCGTGTTCACCGAGAACACCCCGCCGAAGTCGCTGCCCAGCGGCGGCTTCCCGAAGGACACCGTGGAGGTCGAGGGGTACGTCCGCGGGTTCGCCCGGCGCCGTCCCGACGTGGCGGTCTGCGTGCTGAGGTTCGCCAACATCCTCGGCCCGTTCGCCGACTCACCGCTCGCCGAGTACTTCTCGCTGCCCGTCCTGCCCACCGTGCTCGGCTACGACCCGCGGCTCCAGTTCGTGCACGAGGACGATGTGATGCGGGTGCTGCTGATCGCCGCGTCCGAGCCCCGCCGCGCCACGCTCAACAGCGGCACCTTCAACATCGCGGGGGACGGAGTCCTGCTGCTCTCGCAGTGCGCCCGCAGGCTGGGCCGGCCCACCGTACCGCTGCTGCTGCCCGCCCTGAACTGGGCCCGCACGGCACTGCGTACCCTCGGCATGACGGACTTCTCGGCCGAGCAGATCCGGTTGCTCACCCACGGCAGGGTGGTCCGTACGACGGAGATGCGGGACACCCTCGGGTTCGAACCCGCCTATACGACGGCGGAGGCCTTCGCGGACTTCGCGCGCAGCCGGGGCCCCGGGCTGCTCCCGCCCGAGCTGCTCGCCCGCACCGTGGACCGGCTCTCCGGCACGCTGACGCCGGCCGGCGCGGGCGGCGAAGACGACCTGTCCGGCGGCAAGTGAGGAGCGCACCCAGCATGGCGGATGCCAAGGTCATCCCGTTCGGCGAGGACCGTCCCCGGGGGTCGGCGGACCGCACCCCGGGGCGGCGGCGCACCGGCCGCAGGAAGGC
>NZ_WHPN01000288.1 GCF_009735685.1 Streptomyces lycii
ACGGTCCGGGCCCGGGGAGCGGCGGGCCGGAGCGCGAGGGCCGCCCGGAGAGTCCTCTCCCGGGCGGTCCGGCCAATCGCTGTGCGGCTGTCCCGCTACAACCGGAGGCGCTCCGTCAGCGTGGAGTGGACGACCCGTACCGGATCGGTCCGGGTCGCCTTGCCAGGAAGGCCCGCCCGCGGATCACGTCGCGACGCGGTGGCCGTGTGTACGCGGTGGCCGTGTGTACGGGCCAGCCGCGCCGGTCAGCACCCGGCACCTGCCCGAATCCTGCTCTACTTCTTGCTGTTCTTGTGCTTCTTGATGCCGGAGTGCAGGTCATTGGGGTTGTTCGGCATCAGCAGATTGCGGCCGGGCGGACTGTGTCCGGTGGCGGCCTTGTGCACTCCGATGACGAAGTCGGAGCAGTTGTAGCGGAACACGTTGTATTCGTGGTTCAGGTTCTCCTGGATGTACTTCTGGGATTTGGAGAACTGCTTCTGGGTGAGGGGGACCGACAGATCCGTGGTCGCGCCGCCCGGGTCGTCGTAATTCATCCGCACCTCGCCGGGCACACTCCGGTGCGGCGCCTCCTGGTTGATCTGCCCGCCCTTGGGATAGAAGCCCGCGGAGAACTGGAACTTGTCGTCCTTGTAGAACGCCACCCAGGAGTGACCGACCCGCTCGAAGTAGTCTTCGTCGCGGAAACTGGCGTTCTTCCGCACCAGCACGCGAAGCGTGATGTCGCCTTCCGCGTCCGCCCCTTGTTCCTGCTGCGCGGTCCCGGGCTGTTGGCCACCGGCCGACTCCTCGGTCTCCGGCACCGGGGCCCTGGTGTACCCGCCGTCCTCGGTCCTCCGCCAACCCTGCTCCAGCATGCGCCGGTGGGCCGCGGCCGGGTCGGGCCAGGGCATTCGCTGGACGGTCCGGACGGCGGGCACACCGACGCCCGTCCGCCTCCCGGTCGTACGGGCCTCGGCCTCGCTCCCGGTCCCGGTCCCGGTCTCGGCTGTGACTTCCCGAGCGGGGTGCCGCTGGACCGGCACCGCGGCACCGCGGGGCGCGGCACCGCGGGGCGCGCTAGCGGAAACCACCCGCTCGGCAACGCCCCGCCCGGTGGCCCGCTGCACGGGCGTCACCGCGCCCGGCCGCTGCTGCTGCTGTCCGCTGGAGGATCCGCCGCTCACGCCCTGTCGGCCGTCCTGTCGGCCGTCCTGCCCGTCGCCCTGCCCGTCGCCCTGCCCTTGGCTGTGCTGCGCGAGCAACCTGGCGGTGGCGGCATTGCCGGCCAGCCGCTGGAGCGCCAGCACCTCCCGCGGGGCGGGGGTGGCGCCGACGCCGGTCCGGACAAGGTTCCCGGCCGGCGGCGTATCACGCGTCACGGCAGGCCGGGCCCGCCCGCGCCCGGACCCCTGCTGTCGCTGCTGCTCCCTCAACCGCAGCCCCTTCCGTACTCCACTCCCGCCCCAAACTGCCTCTGTCGTCGGCGTGTTGGCCGGCTGGTGGTGATCGTTGGGGTCGTGAGAGCGTACCCCGCCGCACCGGACGGTCCGTGACGACCTGCGCCGATACGGCCCGGTACCGGCACGGCCCGGTACCGGCACGGCCCGGTACCGGTACGGCGCGGTGCCGGTACGGCGGGGGCGAAACCTCCGTCCGCGCCCTCGGCGCCTCGGAGTACGCCCGGCCCCGCCCGGCCCTTCCGGTATCCGCCGGTGCGGCGGCCGGTGCGGCGGCCGGTGCGGCGGCCGGCGGCCGGCGGCCGCGTCAGCGCACCGCGAAGCCCGCCAGGATGCCGGCGAACTCCTCCGGACGCGCCAGCGGGCCGACATGGCTCGCCTCCAGGGTGTGGACGTCGAACAGGTGTTCCGGGGTCAGCGCGTCGGCGTCCTTGATGAAGCGGTCCTGGAGGGCGACCGGAATGGACTCGTCCGCGGTGAAACGGATGTAGCTGTGCGGTACGCGGGCGAGGGTCCCGGCGTCGATGCGGGCGTCCGAGGCGCCGACGGCCGCCGACTCGTCCGGCTCCAGGGTGTTGAGGAAGGCGAGGACTTCGGCGTCGCTGCCCTCGGCGAAGGTGGCGGCCTTCAGTGCCGCGTACGCCTCCGGGTCCGCGGTGCGCCAGTTGAGCCGGAAGACCCCGGTCCGCGACGGATCGGCGAGCATCGCGGCGGCGGCCTCCGGGAGCTTGCTCGTCGCGTTCTCCGGGGACTGCGCGTAATGGGCGGCCGGGCCGGCCGTGCAGCACCAGGCGGTGGCGTACACGAGGCGGTCGATCAGCTCGGGGACCTCGGTGGCGACGCCGCTGACCGTGAGGCCGCCCAGGCTGTGGCCGACCAGGATCACGGGGCCGTGCTCCGCGACCCGGCGGACGATGCCGGTGACGTGCTCGACGTTGTCGGCCAGGGTCACCCCGGCCAGCGGCGACGGCGCCACCGCCAGTTCCGCGAGGTCCTGCGGGGCCTGGTACGCGCGGCTGAACCCGGCGGCGAAGCCGTGGCCCGGCAGGTCCACGGCCAGGGTGCGGTGGCCGCGCAGGGCCAGCTCCCGCTGGACGGCGGCCCAGCCCGAGGAGTTGCTGTTCGAACCGTGAACGAGGACGTACGTCGGGATGCGGTGATCATCTGTGGCAGGCACGGCAGGAGTCTCACAGCTCCGTGCCGCGCGGTGCGAGCGATTTACCAAGGTCCCGGAGCCCCGGGCACGAACGCGCACGCCGGGGGCCGGCCACCCTTCGGTGACCGGCCCCCGGCGTCGGCCTGCGCGTGGCGCGCGGCGCGCGGCGCTTGGCGCGCGGCGCGCGGTCCGCGTCAGGTGAACGCGTACGCGACAGCCGCGAGCCCGAAGGCCGACACGCCCAGCGTCGTCTCCAGCACCGTCCAGGTCTTCAGCGTCGTCTTCACATCCATCCCGAAGAACCGGCTGACCAGCCAGAACCCCGAGTCGTTGACGTGCGACAGCACCGTCGCGCCCGCCGCGATCGCGACGACCAGCAGCGCGATCTGGAAGTCCCCCAGGCCCGCGTCGGCCACCGCGGCCGCGATGAGGCCGGACGTGGTGGTGATCGCGACCGTGGCGGAGCCCTGCGCGACTCGCAGCAGGGTGGCGATGACGAACGCCTGGATGACCAGGGACATGCCGAGGTCGGACAGCGAGCCGCTGAGGGCGGCACCGATGCCGCTGAGTTCCAGGACACCGCCGAACATGCCGCCCGCACCGGTGATCAGGATGATCGAGCAGATGGGGCCGAGCGCCCCGTCGAGGATGTCGCTGACGCGGGCCATCGAGGCGCGCGGACGGCCGAGGACGAGCACCGCGACGATGACGGTGATCATGAGCGCCACCGGAGTGTTGCCGATCAGGCCCAGGAACTCGGCCCAGCCCGTGCCCTCCTCCAGCGTCCCGGCGGTGACCAGGGTGTCCAGCACGGTGTCGAAGGAGATCAGCACCAGCGGCACGAGCAGCAGCGTGAGGACCGTGCCGAAGGACGGCGGGCGGCGGTCGAGCACGGGTTCGCCCTCTCCTCCGCCCTTCCGGTCGCCGTCGCCGTCACTGTCTCCGGCCGTGTCCGCGGCCTTCGTGTCGGCGCCGCCGTTGATCTCACCGAAGATCATGTTGCTCACCGGCACGTAGACCTTGCGGCCCAGGTAGCGGGAGACCAGCATGACGCCGACGTACCAGGCCAGCACGGCGATGGGGATGCCCACGAGCATCGTGACGCCGATGCTGCCGCCCAGGCCGTCCGCCGCGGCGACCGGACCCGGGTGGGGCGGGGTCATGGCGTGCATGGCCGCGAAGGCACCGGCGGCCGGGAAGGCGTACAGCAGGACCGAGCCGCCGAAGCGGCGCGCGACGGTCATGATGATCGGCAGGAAGACGACCAGGCCCGCGTCGAAGAAGATCGGGAAGCCGAAGAGCAGCGCGGCCACACCGAGCGCGAGGGGTGCTCGTTTCTCGCCGAACCGGCTGATCAGCGTGTCGGCGAGCACCTGGGCGCCGCCGGTGACCTCCAGCAGCCGCCCCAGCATCACACCGAAGGCGACCAGCAGGGCGACCGATCCGAGGGTGTCGGCGAAGCCGAACATCAGGGCGTCGGGGACGTCGGCCAGCGGGAAGCCGACGGCGATCGCCGTCACCACGCTCACCAGGACCAGTGACACGAAGGCGTGCAGCTTCACCTTCATGATCAGGAACAGCAGCAGCGCGACGGCGCCTGCCGCGATCAGCAGCAGTACGGCTGTGCCGTACGCCGGCTCAATTGCTTCCACGAGAACGCTCCGTTGAATTCTCAGTACCTGCGAGGTCGGCTTCTGGTTGCGGGTGGGGACGGGGGTGGACGGGCGGCTCTCCCGCACCGGCCAGGGCGGCGGCGGCCCGCTCGGTGATCTCCGCGGGTTCCGCCATGACGGGCACCGTAGTGCCGTGCTCGTCGCAGCGGAGGGGTTCGAGCGTGGTGAATTGCGAGTCGAGCAGCGCGCCGGGCATGAAATGGTCCTCCCGCCGCGCCAGCCGGCCGGCGATCAGCTCCCGGTCGCCCGCCAGATGCACGAAGAAGAGGCCGGGCGCGGCGGCCCGGAGCCGGTCGCGGTAGACCCGCTTGAGGGCCGAGCAGCTGACGACGCCGCCCAGCCCGGTGCGGCTCGCCGCCCAGGCGCCGATGGCATCGAGCCACGGCTCCCGGTCGCTGTCGTCCAGCGGGCTGCCGGCGCTCATCTTGGCGATGTTGGCCGGCGGGTGGAACTCGTCCGCCTCGGCGTACGGGACGCCGAGCCGGTCCGCCAGAAGCCGGCCGACCGTGGACTTGCCCGTGCCGGACACGCCCATGACGACCACGACGTGGGGAGTGGACATCGTCAAACCTCGCTGTCCTCGTCGACCTCGATGCCGGTGCACACTCCACCTCATAGATACGACGTATTCAAGAGGCTGTGACTTAAAAGTCATACATATCTGGGCCGCCGAGGGAACACGTAAGCTGACACGGGCGTACGAGGGGACGTACGGGCGGCGGCCGGCGCGGAGCCGGAAACCGCAGAGCCGGAAACGGAGATTCAATGACCAGCGGCGAGGGGCGGGGGCTGCACGCGACACTGCTGGCGTCCCTGGGTCCGGCGATCACCTCCGGCGACTGTCCGCCGGGGACGGTGCTGCGCACGGACGAGCTGGAGGAGCGGTTCGAGGTCTCGCGCACCGTGGTCCGCGAGGTGGTGCGGGTCCTGGAGTCGATGCGGCTGGTCGAGTCGCGCCGCCGGGTCGGGGTGACGGTGCGGCCCACCGAGGAGTGGAACGTCTTCGACCCGCAGGTGATCCGCTGGCGGCTGGCCGGCCGCGACCGGCCCCGTCAGCTGCGCTCCCTGACCGTGCTGCGCTCGGCGGTCGAACCGATCGCGGCCGGGCTCGCGGCCCGGCTCGCGAGTCCCGAGCAGTGCGAGGAGCTGACGCGGCACGCGCTGGGCATGGTCTCCACCTCGCGCGGCCAGCAGCTGGAGTCGTACCTCGTGCACGACGTGGCGTTCCACCACGTGATCCTGCGGGCGTCGGGCAACGAGATGTTCGCGAAGCTCGGCGACGTGGTCGCCGAGGTGCTGACCGGCCGCACCCAGCACCACGTCATGTTCACCGACCCCGATCCGGCGGCCGTCACCCTGCACGTCCAGGTCGCCGAGGCGGTACGGGGCGGCGACGAGGAGCGCGCCGAGCGGCTGACCCGGGAGATCACCATCGGGGCGATGGCGGAGCTGGACGTACTGGCGCCCTGAGCGCCCTGGATGCTCTGAGAACCGGCGGGGGCGTGCGGGCAGGAGCCCCGGGTCGGTTCGGCTCGGCGGTCGTCGGCCCGCGCTGCTCGGGCCGTCAGCCCGCGCTGCTCAGTGACAGCTTCGCCGCGAACCCCAGGAAGAGCGCCCCGGCCGCCGACGTCGCACCGGCCGACAGCCGCTTCCGGCTGCGGAACTGCTCCGCCAGCCGGCTCCCGCCGAATATCAGGGCCGTGAGGTAGACGAAGCTGAAGAGCGTCGCCAGCAGGCCGAGCAGCAGGAACGACAGCCCGGGATGCGCGTACCCGGGGTCGACGAACTGCACGAAGAAGGAGACGAAGAACAGGATCGCCTTCGGGTTCAGCAGGCTGATCACCAGGGCACGGCGGTACGGACGCTCGGTCCCGCCCGTGTCCCCGGAACCGGCGGACGCGACGCCCGCGGCCCGCTCACCGCCGGCCGGAGTCCGCTCGTGCCGCGCGCGCCACATGCCGACGGCGGCGCGCAGCATCCCGATCGCGAGCCAGGTCAGATAGCCCGCCCCGGCGTACTTCACGACCGCGTAGAGCATCTCGTTGGCCTGGAGCAGCGAGGCGACACCGGCCGCGGACAGCGTCATCAGCACGGCGTCCCCGCAGAACACGCCGCACGCCGCCGCGTAACCGGTGCGCACACCCCTGCGTGCGGCGACCGATATCACGTACAGCGAGTTCGGCCCCGGCAGCAGGATGATCAGCGCCAGGCCCACCAGATACGTCGGAAGATCCGTCACTCCCAGCATGGCCGGATTGTCACACAAACGTTTCCGCCGAAGTCCGGGCGTTCTGCGATACGGACGGACAGGCAGGAAGGGACGGTTGGGAGATGCCGGTGGGGAGATGCGGAGGGAGAGGCCGGACGGGAGAGACGGAGGGAGATGCCGGAGAGGAAGTGTCGGAGGGGAGGTGTCGGAGGGGAGGTGTCGTAGGGGAGATGTCATAGGGACCGGAGAGCCCGGAGGTGCTGTGGAGGCCCGACGCGCGCAAGGGAGCGGCCGCGCGCAAGGCAGGGCCGGACGAAAGGGAGCGGCCGGGCGGGACGGAGCGGACGCGCGCCGCGTCAGAACGCGTCGGTCGGCACGTACGCGCCCCAGACCTCCCGCAGCGTGTCGCACACCTCGCCGACCGTCGCCTTCGCGGCCAGCGCCTCCTTCATCGGATACAGCACGTTGTCCGTGCCCTCCGCCGCGGCCTTCAGCGCGGCCAGCGCGGCGTCCACCACCGGCTGGTCCCGCTCCGCCCGCAGCTTCGCCAGCCGCTCGGCCTGCTGCGCCTCGATCGCCGGGTCCACCCGCAGCGGCTCGTACGGCTCCTCCTCGTCCAGCTGGAAACGGTTGACGCCGACCACGACCCGCTCCCCCGAGTCCTGCTCCTGCGTGATCCGGTACGCGCTGCGCTCGATCTCCGACTTCTGGAAGCCCCGCTCGATCGCGCTGACCGCGCCGCCCATGTCCTCGACCTTCCGCATCAGCTCCAGCGCGGCCGCCTCGACCTCGTCGGTCATCTTCTCGACCACGTAGCTGCCCGCGAACGGATCGACCGTGTAGGTCACGTCCGTCTCGTAGGCCAGCACCTGCTGGGTGCGCAGCGCCAGGCGCGCCGACTTGTCCGTCGGCAGCGCGATGGCCTCGTCGAAGGAGTTGGTGTGCAGCGACTGGGTGCCGCCGAGGACGGCCGCCAGGCCCTGGACGGTGACCCGCGCGAGGTTCACCTCGGGCTGCTGCGCGGTGAGCTGCACGCCCGCGGTCTGGGTGTGGAAGCGCAGCATCAGCGACTTGGGGTTCTTCGCGCCGAACTCCTCCTTCATCACCTTCGCCCAGATCCGGCGCGCGGCGCGGAACTTCGCGACCTCCTCCAGCAGCGTCGTCCGGGAGACGAAGAAGAACGACAGCCGGGGCGCGAAGTCGTCCACGTCCATCCCGGCGGCCACCGCCGTACGGACGTACTCGATGCCGTCGGCCAGCGTGAACGCGATCTCCTGCGCCGGCGAGGCACCCGCCTCCGCCATGTGGTAGCCGGAGATCGAGATCGTGTTCCACTTCGGGATCTCGGTCCGGCAGTACTTGAAGATGTCCGCGATCAGCCGCAGGCTCGGCTTGGGCGGGAAGATGTACGTGCCGCGGGCGATGTACTCCTTCAGCACGTCGTTCTGGATGGTGCCCGTCAGCTTCTCCGCCGGCACCCCCTGCTCCTCGCCGACGAGCTGGTACAGCAGCAGGAGCAGCGCACCGGGCGCGTTGATCGTCATCGAGGTGGACACCTTGTCCAGCGGAATGCCGCCGAACAGGATCCGCATGTCCTCGATCGAGTCGATCGCGACCCCGACCTTGCCGACCTCGCCGCTCGCGATCGGCGCGTCCGAGTCGTGGCCCATCTGCGTCGGCAGGTCGAAGGCCACCGACAGGCCCATCGTGCCGTTCTCGATCAGCTGCTTGTACCGCTTGTTCGACTCCACGGCCGTCCCGAAGCCGGCGTACTGCCGCATCGTCCAGGGACGGCCGGTGTACATCGTCGGGTAGACACCGCGCGTGAACGGATACGAGCCCGGCTCGCCGAGCTTCTCGGCCGGGTCCCAGCCGTCGAGGGCGTCCGGCCCGTACACCGGCTCGATCGGGAGTCCGGATTCCGTCATTCGCTTGCTGCCGGACTCGCGCGCCATGTGCCTTGCCTCCTGGTAAATGCCTGTGGGGAGCCGCCGCTGCGCGCTCCCCCTGGGTCACTGCCGTCCGCCACGGACTGTAGCGGCGGGCGCGCGAGCAGTGGAGGTGCACAGGCTGGGACCTTGCTCACAGCATCGGGTACGGGGCTCAGATGTGCAGCCGCGGGCAGGTGTTCCAGCGGCGGGCGTTCCAGCGGCCGGGCGCTCCGGCGGGGGGGTGCAGTGGCCGTGGGGGCTCCGGCAGAGGACGTTCCGGAAGCGGGCGTTCCGGCGGTGGGGAGAGCGGTACGGGAGAAAGGGCGCGGGCAGGGCCGGGGGAACGTGCCCCGCCCGCGCCGTTGCGTGGAGCCGCAGGTACGGGGGGAACCCCGGCTCACACGCCGCCGATGACCAGTCGGCTCACTTCATACTGCGCCTCGCCGCCGAAAAACGTCACACCCGTGGCCGGATGTTTTTTCCGGGCCGGTGGGAAGGGGCCGGCGGGAGGCCGTGGAGCAGGCCGAACACCGTGTGGGAGGGCCGCGGACACGGGTTCGCCGGCCGGTTCGGCGTGTCGCGGCCGGTGGCGCGATCAGCCGGTCGCGGCGGCCGTATCACCGTCCTTCAGCGGGCTGCCGCCGTCCGTCGCGCGCCCTGCCGACGCGGCTCACCGGTCGTGCCGCGATCCGGCCACGGGACCCGCCGACACCGCTCCACCGATCGTGCCGCGATCCGGCCACGGGACCCGCCGACGCCGCTCCACCGGTCGTGCCGCGATCCGGCCACGGGACCCGCCGACACCGCTCCACCGATCGTGCCGCGATCCGGCCACGGGACCCGCCGACGCCGCTCCACCCGTCGTGACGCGGGCCGGTCGCGGGCCCTGCCGACGTCGCTCCACTGCCCGGCCGGGTGCCGTCGTCTCTTCGCGGGCCGTACCGCCGTGTCACTTCAGCGGCCGTACCCCCGCCGGTTCGAGGAGCCGGCCGCCGGTTCAAGTAGCCGGCACCGGTTCGCTCGCCGGAGACGGCTCGGTGCGGGAAACGGCTCGGTGCGGGAAACGGGGCCGGTTCGGGAAACGGGGCCGGTTCGGGGCACGGGGCCGGTTCGGGACACGGCTCCGTTCGAGGAGACCGCGCCGGTTCAGGAAACGGCGTCGGTTCAGGAAACCGCGCCGGTCCCTGCGTCCGCGGCGCCGGAACCCGCGCTCGTGCCGGAGTCCGGGTCCGCCCCGGCACCGGTGTCCGCGTCCGTATCCGTGCCTGTCGCGCCGTCCGGCTCCGTACCGGTGTCCGTGCCGGGCCCGGTCGTCGCGCCGGCGCCGTCGTCACCCTGAGTGGCACCGCCCGGCTTTCCGGCGTCGGGGGTGAGCCGGCCGGTCGACGGCAGGCCGTCGCCCGTATCGTTCCGGCCACCGCTGCCCGCTTCGCCGGACCCGTCGCGGGTGTCGTACTCCTCGCCGTTCCCGCCGTTCCCGCCCTGGCCGTTCTCGTTCTGCTCACCGGAGCCACTGCCGCCGGTGTCACCGCCGCCGACGCCGGTTCCGGTGCCGGCGAGCTTCCCGCAGTAGCGCTCGACCGCTTCGGGACCGCCCGCGGCGTTCTCCAGCCGACGCTCGGTGTCCGGCTCGAGATTGCCCGCCTCGTACCGGCGGCAGAGTGCCGCGACCGCCTCCCGGCGCTGTTCCGTGTCCGGGATCCCCGGCGGGATGCCGACGCCGCCCCGCCGGTCGCCCTCGGAACCCCGTTCCGTCTCGTTCCCGGGGGACTCGCCGTCCCGGCCGTCACCGCCCGGTCCGGTCGACGACGGCGGTGCGCTGCTGCGGCCGTCACCGTCCGGCCCGCCGTGCTCCGTACCGGCCGACGCCTCGCCGGACGTCAGCGGGGAAGGGGTCGCCTCGGCCGACGCGCTCCGCCGGGGCTCGTGTTCCGGGCGTCCGGCGTCGAAGGGCGACAGCACGTTCGCACCCGCCGCGAAGGCCACGCCGCCCAGGGCGCAGCCCGCCAGCGCGACCGAGAGGCCCGCGCGCAGCGGCCGCCCCAACCGGAATCTGCGGCCGGGGATCACCTTGCGGCCGATCGGCGTGCCGCGGGGTGCCGGGACGTACGGCGCGTCCGGCGCCGCGCCCGGTGCGTGGCCGCCGGCGGCGGCCGCCGTCTCCTGCCGGGCGCCCGCCCTCGCCTCCCGGAAGGCGGCCAGGGCGGCGGCCTCACCGGGGAACGCGGCACCGTCCCCGTCCCCGTCCACCAGGAGCGACGGGGCGGACACGGAGCCGAGCGCGGCCGCGAGTCTTCGCGCCCGCGCCTGTGCGGCGAGGTCTTCCGGGCCGACGGCGGGCAGGGCATCGGCGGGCTCGCCGCGGAGCAACCGCTCCGTGGCGTCCTCGTCGAGCCAGCTGAACCCTTCCTCGGCCATCACATGTCCTTCTGCGTCCGCACACACGTTTCCGTCACACCCGCGGAAGCGGCGGCTCCGTACTGCGGTCCCCGCTGCGGCGGTACGCCACCGAGGCCCTGCGCGGGAGCGGGCCGGCCGCCGGTGCCGCCGTCCGGACCGGAACCGGCGGATTCCGTACCGCCGGTGACGGTGCCGCCGACCGCGCCACCGGTCCCGTCACCGGCCCCGCCACCGGCCGTGCCACCGGCCCGGTCACCGGTCCTGTCGTTGCCCCTGTCGTTGGTCCCGGAGGTGTCCCCGGCGGCGTCTCCCGCAGCGGAGGAGCCGCCGGTCGCGGGGCCGCCGGAGACCTCTCCGCCCGGCAGCGCGCCGCCGG
>NZ_WHPN01000289.1 GCF_009735685.1 Streptomyces lycii
GCGTCGTCGCGGACCGGGCCGAAGCCGCCGTCCGGCCTTGAGCAGCCCGGACGGGACGGCCAACTCCGGTCCGGTGAGCTGCTGTTCTCCGTCCGTCCGGCCTTGAGCAACCCGGGCGTGTGGGTCAACTCCCGTCCGGCAAACCACTGTTTCCGCCCGGCAGGGCGAGCCCCCGCGCTCGCATCCGTGTGAGCCGTTCCACCAGCAATACTTGACCGGTCGTTTCAAAATCCCCTAGGGTCCGGGTGTGGCCAGGACCAAGGAATTCGACCCGGACGCCGTCCTGCAGTCAGCCCTGGAGCTGTTCTGGGAGCGCGGTTACGAGGCCACCTCGATGGCGGACCTCGTCGAACGTCTCGGGATCGGGCGCGCCAGCATCTACGCCACCTTCGGCAACAAGCACGAGCTGTATCTGAAGGCCCTGGACCGGTACAACGAGGACCGCGACGCGGCGTTGCTGCGCGAACTGTCCCAACCGGGCCCCGCACTGCCGGCCGTGCGCGCGCTGGTGCGGCGCTTCGCGGCCGAGGCCGGCTCCGGCGACCGGCGCGGCAGGGGATGCTTCGTCACCAACACGGCCGCCGAGCTGGGGGCGCACGACCCGGCGTCGGCCCGCCGGGTCGGGGCGAGCTGGGACCACATCGAGACCCTGCTGCACTCGGCGCTGGTGCGGGCCGGCGCCCGGGGAGAACTGCCCGCGGGCCGCGACCCGCGGGCCCTCGCACGGATGCTGCTGGTGCTGCTGCAAGGCCTGCGGGTGGTCGGCAAGGCGTCGGACGACCCGGGCCGGGTCCGGGACGCGGCCGAGCAGGCGCTGAGGCTGCTGGACTGAACGACACCCTCCGCGGGGACTCCCGGTGCCCGAAGTGGCGGGCCGGCCACCGGACCGGGCAGGTTCTTCCGCGGGCTTCCGCAGGAGCAAATTATGGAACGTTCAGTCCAATAACGGGGGAGAGAAATGACCGTCACGCGGAACGGGAACACCACGGCCGCCTCGGCCGGGCCCGCCTTCGCGCTGCTCGGCACCGTGCAGCTGTCGCTGATCTTCACGCTCACCTCGCTCGTCGTGCCGCTGCCCCACATCGGCCGCGAATTCTCCCTCGGCCGGGACGACTTGGTGCTCCTCAGCGCCGCCTACGGTCTGGCCTTCGCCGGACTGCTGCTCTTCGGCGGCCGCGTCACCGACCGTTTCGGCGGGCGCCGCGCCCTCGACGCCGGGCTGCTCGTGTTCGGCGTGGCGTCCCTCGCCGTGCCGCTCGCCCCGGGTCCGCCGGCTCTGCTCGCCGCCCGCTTCGCGCAGGGGGCCGGGGCCGCGCTCGCCGCTCCTGCCGCCATGGCCGTCCTGCGCGCGGCCTTTCCCCGGACGGCCGCCTACGGGAAGGCCATGGCCACCTGGGGCGGGCTCTCGGTCCTCGGCGCGACCGCGGGACAACTGCTCTCCGGGGTCATCTCGGCGGTCACGTCCTGGCGGCTGGCCTTCGCCGTCCCGGTGGCGGTGGCCGCCCTCGCCCTGGCCCTCGCACCGCGGCTGCTGCCTGCGACCCCGGCCGGCACGGGCCGCTCCCCGGACCTGCCGGGCGCAGCGCTCGCCACCACCGGGATCACCCTGGCCGGCTACGGCCTCGTCCGCACCGACGCCCACCCCTGGGCATCGGCGGCCGTCCTGGCGCCCCTGCTCACCGGGGCCGCGCTCCTCACGGGCTTTCTGATCGCCGAACGCCGCGCCCACGACCCTCTGCTCCCCGCCGGGTTCCTCCGGGACCGCCGCCGGGCTTTCGCGGTCAGCGCCATCGGCCTGACCGCCGCCGGCACCGCCATTCCGTTCCTCCTGCTCTCGCTCCATCTCCAGCAGGACCGCGGATGGTCGGCGCTGCAGACCTCCGCCGCCTTCGTGCCCTTCGCGGCCGCGCTGCTCGTATCGGGCCGCGCGGCAGGCCCACTCGTCGCCGGGTTCGGGGCGCCGGCGGTCACCGCCTCCGGGCTCGCGGTCGCCGCGACAGGTCTCGCGCTGCTCGCGCTCACCGGCCTGGCACCGGACATTCCGTACGCGTACGGGCTGCTTCCCGGCCTGCTCCTGCTGCCGGCCGGCGCGGCAGCGAGTTTCGCCGGGGCCGCTGTCCTGGCGACGCACGGGGTGGAGCCGCAGCGGGCCGGGCTCGCGGGCGGCGTCATGAACACCGCGATGGAACTGGGGCCGACCGTCGTCCTCGCCGCGCTGCTCACCCTCGGTTCCGACACCACCTCACTCGCGGCGACCGCAGTCGTCCTCGCCGCCGCCGCGTACACCGGCACCCGTACCGGTTGACCGAAGACCGACACCAGGGAAGGCATCACCATGACCACACCCATGACCGCACGCTTCACCGACAAGGCCGTCCTCGTCACCGGCGCGGGCTCCGGCATAGGCCGCGCCACCGCTCTCGCGTTCGCCGCCGAAGGGGCCTCGGTCGTCGCGGCCGGGCGTACCGCCGCACCGCTCGACGAGACGGTCGCCCTGATCGGGAAGGAGGGCGGTACGGCAGTCGCGGTCACCGCGGACGTGACCCGCTCCGAGGACGTCGCGGCGCTGGTCCGCCGCACCGTCGAACACTTCGGCAGCCTCGATGTCGCCGTCAACAACGCCGGGGTCTTCCGGGGCGGCGCGCCCGTGGCCGACCTCTCCGAGGAGGACTGGCGCACCCTGATCGACACCAATGTCACCGGTGTATTCCTCTGCATCCGGGCCGAAGCCGCCCGGATGCGCGACCAGCTCACCGGCGGCGCGATCGTCAACATCGCCTCCAACCTCGGCGCGCACAGCCGTATCCCGGGCGTGGCCGGTTACATCGCCACCAAGGCGGCCGTCTCCGCCCTGACCCGGGCCGCCGCCCTCGACCACATCGCCGACGGGGTCCGCGTCAACGCCGTCAGCCCCGGCCCGTCCGCGACCACCATGTCGCTGCTGCCCGGCGAGACCGACGCGGACCGCGCCGCGCGGATCAAGGGCGCGCTGCCGCTGGGACGGATCTCCTCCACCGCCGAGGTCGCGGCGGCCGTGCTGTATCTCGCCTCGCCGGACGCCGCTTCCGTCGTCGGCAGCGATCTGGTCGTCGACGGCGGCGCCTCTGCCTGACGGGGGCTGCCGGGTCGTGGGGCCCGGGTCGTGCGCCGGGTCGTGCGCCGGGTCGTGCGCACCGGGTCCCGGCCCGGGCGTACGACCGCCGTCCCGTGGGGGCTACTCGCCGTCCGGATTCCAGTCGAGCAGCCGCACCCGCGCGACGGAGCGCACATGCCGCCGCATCGCCGCCGCGGCCGCCTTGCCGCGCTGCTCCTCGATCGCGTCGAGGATCGCCCGGTGCTGGGCCAGGGAGCGGGACGGCCGGCCGGGCTGGCGGAGGGACTCGTGCCGGCTCTCGGTGATCTGCTCGGCGATGGACCTCATGAACTCGGCGAGCAGCGAACTGTGCGCGGCCGCGGTCACCGCGGCGTGGAAGCGCCGGTCGCCCTCCGCCCCGTGGCCGCCGTCGGCGATCTCCGCCGCCATGTGGGAGAGCGCGGCACGGATGGCCGCCAGGTCGTCCGGCGTGCGCCGCTCGGCGGCGAGTTCGGCGAGCTTCGCCTCCAGCGCCTCCCGCGCCTCGAGTACGTCGGGCAGCCTCCGTCTGCGCTCCACGAGCCGCTCGACGGGCTCGGCATCGAGGCTGTCACCGACGAGATACGTGCCGCCCCCGTGGCGCACCTCGACCAGGCCCTGCACTTCGAGTACGACGACGGCCTGCTTGACGGAGGCCCTGGACACGCCGAGGCGCTGGGCGAGTTCACGCTCGGGCGGCAGCCGGTCGCCGGCCTTGAGCCCCCTTCCGGCGGCGTACTCCCGCAGCCGGTCGAGCACTTGCTCGTACAGTCGCGTCCTGCCCATGGGACGCAGCGCGTCGGACATCCACGCCCCCTCTCGCCCGCCCCCGGACCCGCTCACCGCTCGCAGCGTAGCAGTGCCGTTGGCCGAGTGGCTGAGCCAATTCGGGCCGGACCCCTTGACGGCCAATGGCCCTGGCCCGACGCTGAGTGCCGTTGATCACCGAATGGCTCAGCCACTCGGCCAATCCGGTACGGCCCCAGGGACGGGAGCCCACATGCCCGCCGAACTGATCTCGATCCTCGTACTCGTGGTGGTCTTCGTCATCGCCACCACCCGCTCCGTCAACATGGGCGCGCTCGCGTTCGCCGCCGCGTTCGGGGTAGGCGAGCTGGTCGCCGGCCTGGACGCCGACGGCATCTTCGCGGGCTTCCCCGGCGACTTGTTCGTGGTGCTGGTCGGGATCACCTATCTGTTCGCCATCGCCCGCGCCAACGGCACCACGGACTGGCTGGTGCACGCTTCGATACGCCTGGTGGGGGGCCGTACCGCCCTGATCCCCTGGGTGATGTTCGTGATCACCGCGGTGCTGACGGCCATCGGCGCGGTCAGTCCGGCCGCGGTCGCGATCGTCGCGCCGATCGCGCTGAGTTTCGCCTCCCGGTACGGCATCAGCCCGCTGCTCATGGGCGCGATGGTCGTGCACGGCGCACAGGGCGGCGGCTTCTCCCCGATCAGCATCTACGGCTCGATCGTGAACGGGATCGTGGAACGCGAGGAACTGCCCGGCAGCGAACTCACCCTGTTCTTCGCCTCACTGCTCGCCAACCTCGTCATCGCGGGCGTCGTCTTCGTGCTGTTCGGCGGTCTGAGGCTGACCCGCCGGGACGTCGCCGACGACGAGGCCGGGCGGCCCGGGGAGGACGCGGAGGACGGGGGTTCACGGCTCGACCCGGCCCGTGTCGCCACTCTCGCCGCCCTCGCCGCTCTTGTCGTCGCCGTGCTCGGCTTCGACCTGGACGCCGGTCTGACCGCCGTCGCACTCGCCGTGGTCCTCAGCACGTTCTGGCCCGAGTCCAGCCGCAAGGCCGTCGGCGAGATCGCCTGGCCGACCGTGCTGCTCATCTGCGGCGTGCTGACCTACGTCGGTGTGCTGGAGGAGATGGGCACCATCACGTGGGCCGGTGAGGGCGTCGGTGGCATCGGGGTGCCGCTGCTCGCCGCCGTGCTGCTCTGCTACATAGGGGCGGTCGTCTCGGCGTTCGCCTCGTCCGTCGGCATCATGGGCGCGCTCATCCCGCTCGCCGTGCCGTTCCTCGCGCAGGGCGAGATCGGGGCGGTCGGGATGATCGCGGCGCTCGCGGTGTCGGCGACCGTGGTGGACGTCAGCCCGTTCTCGACGAACGGCGCGCTGGTGCTCGCCGCAGCCCCGGACGTCGACCGGGACCGGTTCTTCCGGCAGTTGATGATCTACGGCGGAATCGTCGTCGCGGTGGTGCCCGCCGCCGTGTGGCTCGTGCTGGTGGTTCCGGGCTTCGGATGACGGGGGTGCGGGTGCCGCGGTGCGCTCCCGGCCGCCGCGGGTGACGGGACCGCCGCCCGGCCGAGGGGCCGCCGTGCTCCGGGGTCCGCCGTACGTGGGGAGCCCGCCGCGCCGGACGGGCCGGCCGCGCCCGCGGAGTCCGCGCCCGTACGGACGAGCCCGCCGTACGTGGGGCCCCGCCGCGCCGGAGAACCCGCCGCACCCGGAGAGCCCGCCCCACCGGACGGGCCCGCCGCAGCCCGAACCGGTCCGCAGCCCGAACGGGTCCGCAGCCCGACGAGAACCCGACGAGAAGTGGAGTACGCCGCGTGAGTCCCCCTGCCGACGCCCTGTTCCCCGCCCTGTTCCCCGCCCTGGCCAAGGGATCGGCCCGGCCCGCGCTGCGGTTCGGCGAACGTTCCCTGTCGTACGCCGGACTGGCCGCGGCGGCCGGGTCCCTCGCCGCCGGTCTGGGCACCGCCCGCCGGGTCGCCGTGTGGGCGACCCCGACGCCGGAGACCGCCGTCGCGGTGGTGGCCGCGCTGCTCGCCGGGGTGCCCGCGGTGCCGCTCAACCCGCGCGCCGGGGAGCGGGAACTGGCGCACATCGTGGCGGACAGCGCGCCGTCGGCGGTGCTCGCCGCGGCCGGGGACAGTCTCCCGGCCCCGCTGCGGGCGCTGCCGCGCACGGACGTCGAGGTCGCGGTGACCGGCCCCGTGGCCGCGCCGCCCCCGGAACCCGCACCCGGCGCACCGGCCCTGATCGTCTACACGTCCGGGACGACCGGGCCGCCCAAGGGTGCGGTGCTTCCCCGCCGGGCGGTGTCGAGCACCCTGGACGCCCTGGCGGACGCATGGCGGTGGACCGCTGACGACGTACTCGTGCACGCCCTGCCGCTGTTCCACGTGCACGGGCTGGTCCTCGGGATTCTGGGCCCGCTGCGGCGCGGCGGCCAGGTGCGGCACCTGGGGCGCTTCTCGACGGGAGGCGTGGCACGGGAACTCGCGCGCGGAGGCACGATGCTGTTCGGCGTGCCCACGATGTACCACCGCATCGCCGAGTCGGTGACGGCCGGAGACCGGGAGCTGGCGCAGGCCCTGGCCGGTGCCCGGCTGCTCGTCTCCGGGTCGGCCGCCCTGCCGGTGCGCGACCACGAGCGGATCGCGGCGGCGACCGGGCAGCGGGTCGTCGAACGGTACGGGATGACGGAGACGCTGATGAACACCAGCGTGCGGGCCGGCGCCGTACCGCGCCCGGGAACGGTGGGCGTGCCACTGCGGGGTGTCGGACTGCGTCTGGTGGACGAGGCGGGCGAAGCGGTGGCGGACCCGGCGGAGATCGGCGAGATCCAGGTGCGCGGCCCGAACCTGTTCACCGGGTACCTGAACCGGCCCGACGCGACCGCCGAGGCGTTCACCGGGGACGGCTGGTTCCGTACGGGCGACATGGCGGTACGCGACCCCGACGGCTGGGTCCGGATCGTCGGCCGCAAGGCCACCGACCTCATCAAGAGCGGCGGTTACAAGATCGGCGCGGGCGAGATCGAGAACGCTCTCATGGAGCACCCGGGAGTGCGGGACGCGGCGGTGACCGGTGAGCCGGACGAGGATCTGGGCGAGCGGATCGTCGCGTGGATCGTGCCGGCCGACCCGGCGGACCCGCCGGGGGAACGCGAACTGGCCGACCATGTGGCGGCGCAGCTCGCCCCGCACAAGCGGCCGCGCGCCGTGCGGCTGCTGTCCGAACTGCCCCGCAACGACATGGGGAAGGTCACGAAACGGGCGCTCGGCACCTGAGCCCGGTTCCCGCGGTCCTCCTCGGCACGCTCACCGAGGTCCACGCTCACCGGGGTCTCCGGTCGGTCAACGGCGCGGTGCCGATGGGGCACCGCGCCGGGGTGTGGGGGAGTGTGGAACCCGGGGGTCATCCGGTGCCGCAGCTGCCGACCGACGGTGCGGTGGTGTTGGAGCCGTTGACGGTGAAGCCGAAGCTGGTGGACTGTCCGGCGCTCAGGGTGCTGTTGTGGCCGGCCGGGGTCACGGTCATGACGTTGCCGCTCCAGCTCGCGGTGCCGTTCCAGACCGCGGTGACCGTCTGCCCGCTCGCGAACGTCAACGGCACCTTCCAGTTCCGGACGCCGCTGCTGCCCCCGGTGATGGTCACCTCACCGTTGTAGCCGCCGTTCCACTGGCTGGTGGTGGCGTACTTGGCGGTGCAGGCGCCT
>NZ_WHPN01000290.1 GCF_009735685.1 Streptomyces lycii
GCTCCGGCCGCGCAGCTGACCGAGGTCACCAACTTCGGCGACAACCCCAGCAACCTGCGCATGCACCTGTACGTACCGGACAACGTCCCCGAGAACCCGGCCGTCCTCGTCGCCGTGCACTACTGCACCGGCACCGGACCCGGCTTCTTCTCCGGCACCGAGTTCGCCTCCCTCGCCGACCGCCACGGATTCATCGTCGTCTACCCCTCCGCCACCCGCAGCGGCCAGTGCTTCGACGTCTCCTCCGCCCAGGCCCTCGAACGCGACGGCGGCAGCGACCCCGTCGGCATCCGCTCCATGGTCCGCCACGTCGAACAACACCACAACGCCGACCCCGACCGGATCTACGCCACCGGCGCCTCCTCCGGCGCCATGATGACCAACGTCCTCCTCGGCAACTACCCCGACGTCTTCCAAGCCGGCGCCGCCTTCGCCGGCGTACCCCACAGCTGCTTCGCCAACAACGACGGCTCCGGCTGGAACAGCGCCTGCGCAGGCGGCACCGTCGACCGGACACCGCAGCAGTGGGGCGACCTGGCGCGCGCCGCGTACCCCGGATACAGCGGCGAACGGCCCCGCATGCAGATCTGGCACGGCACCAACGACGACACCCTGCGCTACCCGAACTTCACCGAGCAGATCGACCAGTGGACCAACGTCCACGGACTGAGCCGGACCCCCGACTCCACCGACACCCCGCAGTCCGGCTGGACCCGCACCCGCTACGGCGGCACCGGCGACCAGACACCCGTCGAAGCCATCAGCATCCAGGGCGCCGGCCACAACCTGCCGCAGAGCGGCATGGCGGCCCGGGCCGTCACGTTCTTCGGCCTGGACTCCGGCGCGCAGGCGTCCGGCTGAGCCCGCGGTCCGGCCCGTGCCGGAGGTGACCGGCTCGGCCCCGCCCGCCGAGCCCGTGAACGCTCCGGCCCCTGAACGGCCCGGCCGTGTGGCGGCACGGCCGGGCCTCGGGGCGGCCCCGCCCGTCGGGGCCGCCCCACCCCGCGCACGCCGCCCCGTACGCGGGTGTCCGCCCGTGGGCCGTGCGCCCGTGTCCGTACGCGGGTCCGCGGGTCCGCCCGTACGCGGGTACGTCGGTACGTGGGTACGTCGGTACGCCCGTACGCCCGTCAGCGTCCGTCGTCCGTCGTCCGTCGTCCGTCGTCCGTCGTCCGTCGTCCGTCGTCCGTCAGTATCGGGGCGTGCCCGCCCGGCCATGCACCGTGGTCGGCATCCACGTCGTTCCCGGAACGATCTCGGTGCCGCCCCACCTACCGCCTACCGGACTTCGATCCCGTACTCCTCGACCAGTGCGAGCAGACCGCCCGGGTATCCCTTGCCGCCGGGGACGAACTGCCAGTCACCGTTGGAGCGCCTCCGGAAGGCTCCGAGAACCAGCGCCTTCTCGCCCGGCCGTCCATCGGACACTTCCAACGCCTCGGCCTCCGTGCCCGACGGATCCGACAGCCTGATGGAAGCATGGGTGAATCCGGCGAGGTCCGCTTCCGGGTCGGTCTCCGGATCAACCGCGGCAACGAGTACCAATCGGTCCGCCTCGGCCGGCAACCGGTCGAACCGGACCCAGATCGCGGCTCGGTCCGTGCCCGTACCCGGCATCATGCGGACGCTGCCGCCAGGGTTTCGGCGATTGTTGTAGAAAACGAACTCCTCCTCCGAGACCACCCGGTTGCCACGGCAGCTGAGAGCGCACACGTCCACGACGACGGACCCGCGCCACGTCATCCCGAGCACACTGGTCTGGTCCAGTTCGTCTTCGCCTGCCGAGTCCGTTTCCGCCGTTGCGCGGGAAGACGCCGCATGCTCCGGTGACGCAGCCAGCCGTCCTCCGTCACCATCGACCGCGGTGCTCCTGCCGGGCCTCGAATCCGGCGCCGTTCCGCCCAGGCGTCCCCGGAGACCACCGCGGCCCAGCAGCCCCACCAGTTCGTCGCCCGCGATCAGGGTGAGTGGTTTCCCGTTGGCGAAGGTGTGCGCGCCGGGACCGAAACGGGAGGTGGTGATCAGGATGCCTTTGTTCGCCCCGGCGTCCTGCACCGTGCCGTACAGATCCCGCACCGCACTCGGCGGAACGGTGTTGCGGTATCGCTTCACCTGAACGACGATCTTGCCGCCTCGGATGGGATCAGGGTCAAGAGCGTCCACGTCCACACCCCCGTCGTTGGAGCGCTGTGTCGTCACAGCCTGCATCCCCATGGAGCGGAACAACTCCGCGACGAGTTCCTCGAACTCGATCGGGTCCATGGCGAACAGGTCCGGGTCCTCCTCTCCGCCATGGGACACCACAGTCCGCCCGGCATCCTCCGGACGCCTTGCGGGGCGCACCGCCCTGCGCCGGTCCGGGCGCTGGGACAGCTCTCCTCGCAGTCCCTCGACCAGGCAGTCCGGCGCGCAGACCTGGGTCAGGTCGAGGCGGTCGAACCCCTCGCGGGTGGTCATCACCGTAGCGAGGCAGATCTGCACAGGCCTGCCGGTCGCCGGGTCGGTGTCGTTCACGAAGCCGTTGAGCGCGACGGAGCAGAGCACTTCGAACCGATCGGCGGAGAAAAGATCGTGCAAGGCCAGCAGCACGCTCTGGGCCAGCACCTCTCGGTACAGTTCACGCCGTTCCGTCGCAGGCCGCTGGGTCTCCTTGTCACGGTCGGCACCGGGCATGTACCGCACCGCCGACACGTCGGGCACGACGGCATACGCCGGCAGCTCCCAGTCCAGGACCAACTGTCGCTGTGCCGGGTCGTACGACGCCGAGACCTGCCGGGGAAACCCTTCCGGCCAACCCTGCGAGGCGTACAACGCCGCTGTGAAGAACTCCACCACGGCCTGCTGGTCCTTGTTGCGCAGTGCGACGGCCAGTTCCTCGACACCTGCGTTGTGCTGTCTGATCTCAGCCAACTGCTGCTCGGCCCACCGCTGGTACTGCTGCCGGTAGGCCTCGAGTTGGCTCTGTCTGTGGGCCTCCGCCGCCTGTGCCTGGCGCCAGTCCTGCTCGTACCGCAACCGCGCCTGCTCATGTGCCTGCCGACTCGTCCCGAAACCCCAGCCTCCGGACTGAGGCTGGTACGCGGCCGGATCAGGCATCCGGATCGGAGTGGCCAGTTGTCCAGGTGCGAACGGTTCCACTTGTTCCGGCCGGAGCAGTGCGGCCGTCGAGAAGATCGGAGCGGCACACCCTTCCACCAGAAGACTGCGGAGCCGTTCGACCCTCTGATCCAGTTCCTCCGTGCGTTGGCGGGCATCGGCTTCACGCCTCTGCCGGTACGCGGCCTGTTGTTCCCGCTGCGCACGCGCGGCGGCTCGTTCCGCGGCCCGCTGCCGTCGTTCTTCCGTTCGCTGATGCTGGGCCCAGGCTCGCTGCTGTGCTTCTTGCTGGCGCTGCTGCTGTCGCTGGATCTCCGCCCAGGTCCCGATCAGCCCACCGGGTCGTCTGGTCATGCTGTTTGGCCCCTCCCCCGGGCGGTCTCCCCCCACACCCCTTGTGGCCGACCGCTCAGCCGGGACCGTGACTCTATTAGCCTTTCACCGGTCTGACGAGACATGGATTCACTCTGTTTACAAATAATCTTCTGAGGCTTCCCGGTCGCTGGTTCACAGCCGTACCTGATCGAATCCGTCCATCGGGAAGCCTCCGGCACGAAAGGATGCACGGCATGACCAACTTCGACCGCCCCATACCGCCGCTGACGGCCGACGAGCGCACCGGGCTCGAAACGTGGCTGGAGTTTCACCGGGCCACGCTCGCGAGCAAGTGCGAAGGACTGACGGAAAAGCAACTGCGGGAGGCCTCCGTGCCGCCGTCCGCGATGACGCTGCTCGGGCTCGTGCAGCACATGGCGGAGATCGAGCGGAACTGGTTCCGGCGGATCCTGACCGGCGAGGACGTACCCCCGGTCCACGGCACGGATCCGGACATGAAGGACACGGACGGCGGGTTCCGGCTGTCCGAGGACCTGAGCCGCGAGGAGGCGTTCGCCCGCTGGCACGCGGAGATCGAGCGCGCCCGGGAGATCTGCGCCGTGCGCAGCCTGGAGGACACCGGGCAACTGCCGGACATCCCGGGCAACCTCGTGAGCGGCCCGGTCAACCTGCGCTGGATCTACAACCACATGATCGAGGAGTACGCGCGCCACAACGGCCACGCCGACCTCATCCGGGAGCGGATCGACGGCCGCACCGGTCCCTGACCCGGCCCGGACAGGCACTCCGGCCCCGGCCCCGGCTCCCACGGGGCCGGGGCCGCACACGCGGAGCCGCCCGGCGGTGGCCGGGACGTAGCACGGGCGACACATTCGGGCCGCCGCCGACACGCCCGCTTTACACACGGGCAACGGTCGGGAAACGGCCGATTGCGATGCTGCGGCGAGTGGTGGCCGGGGCCGGCCGACGGGGCAGAGACCCGGCCCGGCCCCCGCGACCCCGACGCACCCGCAGCTGTCCGCACCCGTAAGAGGGGGACCACCCGTGACCTTCAAGGCCGAATACATCTGGATCGACGGGACGGAGCCGACCGCGAAGCTCCGTTCCAAGACGAAGATCCTGGCCGACGGTGCCGAGCCGCCGGTCTGGGGCTTCGACGGGTCCAGCACCAACCAGGCCCAGGGCCACTCCTCCGACCTCGTCCTGCAGCCCGTGTTCCGTTGCCCGGACCCGATCCGCGGCGGCGACCACATCCTCGTGCTGTGCGAGGTGCTGCACACCGACATGACGCCGCACCCCTCGAACACCCGCGCCCTGCTGCGCCCGGTGGCCGAGAAGTTCGCGGGGCAGGAGCCGGTTTTCGGCATCGAGCAGGAGTACACGTTCTTCGCCGGCAGCCGCCCCCTCGGCTTCCCGGAGAACGGCTATCCGGCCCCGCAGGGCGGCTACTACTGCGGTGTCGGCGCCGACGAGATCTTCGGCCGCGAGATCGTCGAGAAGCACCTCGACAACTGCCTCGCCGCGGGCCTCGGCCTGTCCGGCATCAACGCCGAGGTCATGCCGGGCCAGTGGGAGTTCCAGGTCGGCCCGCTGTCGCCGCTGGAGGTATCGGACCACATGTGGGTGGCCCGCTGGCTGCTCTACCGCACGGCCGAGGAGTTCGGCGTCTCCGCGACGCTCGACGCCAAGCCGGCCAAGGGCGACTGGAACGGCGCCGGGGCGCACACCAACTTCTCCACCAGGGCGATGCGCGAGGGCTACGAGCCGATCATCACCGCCTGTGAGGCGCTCGGCGACGGCGACAAGCCGCTGGTGCACGTGAAGAACTACGGCACCGGCATCGAGGCCCGGCTCACCGGTCTGCACGAGACCGCCCCGTGGAACGAGTACAGCTACGGCGTCTCCGACCGCGGCGCCTCGGTCCGCATCCCGTGGCAGGTGGGCGTGGAGAAGAAGGGCTACATCGAGGACCGGCGGCCGAACGCCAACGTCGACCCGTACGTGGTGACCCGGCTGATGGTCGACACCTGCTGCTCCGCGCTGGAGAAGGCCGGCCAGGTCTGATCCCGGGCCGTCGGGGCGGGGAGGCCGGCGGAGCACGGCCGCCCCGGAGCCCTCGCAGTCCCCGGAGTCCCCGGAGTCCTCGCAGTCCCCGGAGCCCTCGCAGTCCCGCAGTCCCGCAGTGCTCCACCGGCCTCCCCGCCCGCCCGGGCGCCCGCTCGCGCACATGCCCTGACAGCGCGGCGGGCGCCCGTCGTTTGTGCGGGGCGGACACCGGAACGGCCCCGGGTGCCGCAGTCGTGAGACCGCCGGAACGGCCCCGGGCCGCGCCCCGGGCCGCCGTCGCGAGGCCGCCTGAACGGCCGTGAACCGCCGTCGCGAGGCCGCCGGAACGGCCGTGAACCGCCGTCGTGGGGCCGCCTGAAGGCCGCCGGGCAAGGGCTTGCTTCCGGCCGGGCCTCGGAATGGGGCTTCGGGAACGGGCCACGGGAATGGCCTCGGCAGGGTTTCAGGAGCCGGGGGAAGGGCTTCGGCGGCACGTGCCGGACACGCGCCGTCAGCCCGCCGTCGCGGGGCCGCGCGCCAGGTCCGCCTCCGCCGCCTCCAGGATCTCCGTCACCCGCACCCCGAAGCGGATGTCGCACGGGTGCGGCTCGCCCGTGCGCACCGAGTCCAGCAGCGCGTCGACGGCCCGGGCGAAGGCGGCCTCCGGGCCGATCCCGCCGTCGGGCAGCGTGGTCACCCCGTGCTCGCCGCGCAGTTCGACGCCGGCGCCGGCCGCCGCCGCGGGCGCGGTCAGGCTGAGGGTGGCCGTGCTGGTGGCGCCGCCGGTGTGCCGCAGCACCAGTTGCACGGTGTCCCCGGGGCCGCGGACGGCCCGTACCGCGTCGGGCCCGGTGACGTCGCCGAGCGCGGGCAGCAGCACCGACAGCGCGTGCGGCCCGACGTCCCAGAGGGCGCCCCGCTCCCGCCGCCACGGCGACTCGGTGAACGGGCCGGGCGGGCTGCCGTCGGCGAAGAGCGAGGCGACCCAGTCGGCGTGGGCCGTGAACCAGCCGCCCTTCGCGGCCTGTTCGGTGATCCACGTCTCCGGGGCAGGGTCGTGGCGGACGGTGAAGAAGACCACGGACGCGACCGCGCCGCGCCCGGCCGCGGCGGCGATCCGGTGCGCGTCCCCGGCGGTGGTGGCGACGGGCTTGTCCAGCAGCAGATGGCAGCCGGCCGCCGCGGCGCGCGCGGCCAGCGGCGCCTGGACGTCCGGCGGCAGGGCGATCGAGACGGCGTCCACGTCGGCGAAAAGCGCGTCGGGATCGTCGTACGCCCGGGTGCCGTTGGCCGCCGCGAGCTGGGCGGCCGCCCCGGGCCTGCGGCCCCAGACGCCGGTGAGCGTCACGTCCGGGTGGGCGGCCAGCGCGGGCGCGTGCACCCGCGCGGCCCACGGGCCGGTACCGAGCAGTCCGATACGCATTCCAGAAGTTCCCTTCGCCGCCGTCACCGACGCGGCCGCCGCGCCGCGACGACCGCCACGGGACACGATCATCGTCGGTCCCGGCCCGACGATGCCCGGAACCGGCGGCCCGCACAAGCGGTTACCGGACGCGCCCGGCCGGACTGCCGGCGCCCGCCGTCCGTGCCCGTCACGACCGGGCCGGTGACCGGGTCGCAACCCCGGCCACCGGCCCCGCCGCGCGCCCGTGCCTCGACCCGTGCGGCAGCCCGTACGACCCGCCGAGCCTCAGCCCGTACGACCGCCGGGCGTCAGTCCGTGAGGTCGCCGGGCCTCGGTTCGTGCGGCGTACGGTCGCCCGGTCCTCACGTACGGCCGCCCGGTCCTCAGCCCGCGCGGTCGCCCGGCGCGAGCGTGCCGTCGCGCCGGCGGGCCACCGCCGCCCGCACCGCGTCCACGGCCAGGAACAGCAGCAGGCCCCACCCGAACAGCGGCAGATACCAGCCCACGACGGCCGCCACCGCGAGCAGCGGCAGCAGCAGATGCACCGGTGCCTTCCGCCAGGCACCGCGCGCCGCCGGCGGCCGGGCGGCGCGGAAGCCGGTGTCCCGGGTGGGCCGGCGCTGCCACCACATGCGGTAGCCGAGCACGATCAGCACGACGAGCCCGGTCGCCAGCGCCATCAGCAGCAGCTGGTTGGGCAGCCCGAGGAAGAGGCCCATGTGGGCGTCGATGCCGAACCGGCTGAGCTGGGCGAGCACCGGGAAATCGGCGAAGGCGAGCGTGTCCACCACCTCGCCGGTCATCGGGTGCACGGAGACCGCGTCGAGGTGCACGGGCCACTGCTTGTCGTTCTCGGTGACGACGTACGCCCCGTTCTCCTCGGCGGGCACGGTGATCACCACGGGGCCGTCCAGCCGCTGTTCCGCGGCGATGTCCAGCAGCCGGTCGAGGCCGATGTCCGCGCCCGCACCGGGCCGGTGGCCGCTCTCGCCGTGGGCCTCGCCGTGCCCCTCGTGCCCTTCGTGCCCGCCGCCGCCGGACCCGCCCGGCTCGACGGTGGCGGTGACCGCGGGGGTGGCGCCGCGCAGTTGTTCGCGCAGCTCGCCGATGTTCGCGCCCGCGTACTTGGACCAGGTCAGTCCGGTCGCGGACAGGAACAGCAGGCCGAGCACGGCCCAGATGCCGACCGAGCCGTGCCAGGACAGCGATCGCCTGCGGCCGCGCAGCCCCCGTTCCGGAAGCAGCAGTCCCCGGACCGGCGGCAGCGGTCCCCGGGT
This sequence comes from Streptomyces lycii, assembly GCF_009735685.1. Taxonomy (GTDB): domain Bacteria; phylum Actinomycetota; class Actinomycetes; order Streptomycetales; family Streptomycetaceae; genus Streptomyces; species Streptomyces lycii. Next base: position 8,161 of record NZ_WHPN01000290.1, read on the forward strand.
CGCGCGCCGGCGCCGCAGCCACAGGAACAGCCCGCCGAGGGCCACCACCCACAGCCAGCTGGCGGCCAGTTCGCTGTAGAAGCGGCCGGGCTCCCCGAGGTGCAGATGCCGGTGCAGCTCCGATATCCAGGCGCGCACGGGCAGCGCTCCGGAACTGCCGTAGCTCACGAGGTCGCCGCGCACCTCGGCGGTGTACGGGTCGACGAAGACGGCCAGGGACTCGCTCGTGCCCAGTGCGGGGTCGGCGAGCAGCACCCGGGTCGTCGCGTCGTCCTCCGCGGACGGCCACACCTGCGTCACGGGTTTGCCGGGGTGGGCGGCGACGGCCGCCTCGACCTGCGCGGAGAGCGGGGCGGGGTTCGGGTTGCCGGGGACGGGGACGGTCAGCTCGTCGGCGTAGACGACTTTCTCGATCTGGTACGAGGCCGCGTAGAGAAAGCCGGTGACCGCGGCGACCAGCAGGAACGGGGCGATGAGCAGACCGGCGTAGAAGTGCAGCCGCAGCACGGCCGGACGCAGCGTACGGGCCCGCGCCCCGGGACCGCCGGACCCGGCGGCGGCTTCGGCGGCGCTCTCGGTGTCGCTCTCGGTGTCGCTCTCGCGGGTGGCTCCGGCGGCGCTCTCGTGGGTGGCTCCGGCGGCGCCCTCGTCGGGCTCGGGCGGTGCCGGTTCGGTGGCGGGCCCGGGGACTGCCGGGGCGGCGGCTTGACCGGCGGCCGGGCCCGCGGCCGGTGAACCGTCCGGACGGCGGGCCGTCTTCGGTTCTGCGGCCTGCGGTCCCGGGGCCTGCGGTTCGGCGGGAGGTGCTTGTACGGGCTCCGCTTGTACGGGCTCCGGATGCGGGGACTGCGGATTGGCGGACTGCGGACGCGTGGACCGCGATCGCGCGGGGCGCGGTTGCGCGGGGTCGTCGATGGACACGGGGGTGCCTCGCTTCGGTGTCGGCCGTCGGCCCGGGTTCCGGGCGCGGCTCGGGGGCGGGAGGTCAGGCCGCCCGGCGCGCCGGAGCGTGCGGGTGGTCTCCCGGTGCGCGTACGCCGGTACGGGTACGGGCGCGCGCGCCGGGCCCGCCGCCTGCCCCGGGGGACGCGGTCCGGCCGAGCGGCCGGGCGGACACGTCCGCCGGGCGGCGGTCGAGGCGGCCTGAAGGTCCGCGGGTCCGCCCGTCCGGCGGACCCGCGTGCGGTCACGCCGGCTCCGCCCGCCGGCCCGTCAGGCGAACCGGAGGACGGTGCCGGGCGTGCCGGCACGGGTCGTCACGGCACGCGGCGGGCCGCGGCGGGAGAGCACATGGGCGAGCAGCGCGCCCCGCAGCCGTACGGCGGGTGTCCCGTCCGCCGGCCTCACCGGTTCCGCGGTGGCGTCCCCGCCGGACGCGGCGGCCAGGGCGGTACGGAGGAGGCGCCGCAGGGGTACGAGGGCGAGCGCGCCGAGGCAGCGCAGCAGCCGGAAGAAGGCGGCCTCGCCCTGCCACAGCCACAGCGCGCAGCAGAGCGCGGCGAACAGGTGGGCGGTGAGCATGGCCGGGGTGGCGTGGCCGGTGTGCGAGGCGGCGGCGCCGGTGAGTTCGCCGAGGACGGCGGAGGCGCCGCCCGACGGGTGGCCCGCGGCCGGGGCCGCCCGGGACGCGCCGGAGTGCAGCTGTTCCAGGGCCGCGGGGGGCATCGCTCCGGCACCGTGCGGCGCGTACGGGGTGCCGGCGGCGTGCATGGCGGCCCAGGTGTCGCGCAGCGGCGTGGGCCGGCCGGGCCGCAGGGCGCCCTGCCCGTCGGTGAAGATCACATGCAGCGTGCCCTGCACCAGCAGCAGGGTCCCGGCGATGGAGCGCACCCCGCGCCGGCGGCCGCCCGCGAGCCAGGCGAGACCGCCGGTGGCGCCGAACGCGGCCAGCAGCGCGGGCAGCGGAATGTCGCCGCCGGACATCGCCGCATGGCCCGCGGCGGCGAGTACGACGGACACCGCCGCGAAGAGCGCGGCCCGGAGGAGGCGCGTCAGCGACCCGGCTGCCGTCATGGTGGCCACATGCTGCCACCCGGGCGGTGGCCGCCACGGCAGGTCGGCGGAACGTCCGGCTTGCGGCCCGGGCGGGCCGCTTGTCCGGCTCTGCCCGGTCCGCGACGGCCGGTCCGGAGCCGATTCCGCCCCCGGGTCGCGGCGAACCGAGCCGCCCCGGCCCCCGCGGAAGCCGAGCCCGGAGCCACCCGGACTCTCATCCGCACGGAGCCGCCCCGGCCCCCGCGGAAGCCGGGCGCGAATCCACCCGGACCCGCAGCCACCCGGCCCCGCAGCGGCCGGGACCGCCTGCGCTCCGCCGGAGAACTCCCCATCACAAGCGCCGCCCGCCCACGACGGGCACGGCCCACGCCGAGTCCCCGCCCCCGCGAAAAGCCGGACCCGCAGCCACCCGGACCCGCAGCGGCCCGGACCCGCAAGCGCCCGGGACCCCGCCACCACCCGGCCAAGCCGTCCCCAGCCGCGTACCGCCCCGCCGGACCCGGCAGCCGCCCCTTTTCCTCCTCGCCCGGCGCGAGGTGGTGCTGGGTACACCCCGGCTCCGGGGGTGGAACCCAGTGCCCCTGTCCGTGCCGCCCGCCAGACTGGTGCCGTGCCCGGGGAGCGGGTGCGCGGAGTGGATACGGGGAGTGCCCGATGAGGACGAGAGTGCGGGAAGCACTGCTGGCGGGGGTGCGGGGGCTGGCGCTCACCGTGGTGTCGCTGGCCGGGTCGGTCACGCTGTTCGTGATGTCGGTGGTGTCGGTCGTCCTCATCGTGCTGGGCGTGGGCGTGTTCACCACGCCGGCGGTGCTGACCGCGGTGCGCGCGTTCGCGAACTGGCGGCGGGTGGTGGCGTACGAGTGGGCGGGGGTGCGGGTGCCCGCCGGCTACCGGCCCGCCCCGGCGGATCCGCGCGAGGGCGTGACCGGCCTGGTGGAGCGCTGCGTCCTGCTGCTGAAGGACCCGGCGACCTGGCGGGATCTGCTGTGGCTGCCGGTCGACATGACAGCGGGTGCCGTCACCGCGCTGCTGCCGGCCGCGCTGGTGTTCTATCCGCTGGAGGGGCTGGTGATCGCCGCCGGTCTGTGGCGGGCGTTCAGCGGTGGTTACTGGTACGGCTTCGTCCCGATCGAGGGCCAGGCCTCCGGTCTCGCGGCGGCCGCCCTCGGCGCGGTGATCTTCGCGGCCGCGCTGTACGTCAATCCGCTGCTGCTCCGGCTGCACTTCCGGCTGGCCGGCGCGGTGCTGGCGCCGCCGAAGGACGTGCTGGCCCGGCGGGTCGAGCGGCTCACCGAGACCCGGCACGACGCGGTCGACACCTCGGCCGCCGAACTGCGCCGCATCGAACGCGACCTGCACGACGGGGCGCAGGCCCGGCTGGTGGCGATGGGCATGAACCTCGGCACGGTCGAGGCGCTGATCGAGAAGGACCCGGCGCAGGCCAGGAAGCTGCTCGCCGCTGCCCGCGCGTCCTCGGCGGAGGCGCTGGCCGAGCTGCGCGACCTGGTGCGGGGCATTCATCCGCCGGTGCTGGCGGAGCGCGGGCCGGCCGACGCGATACGGGCGCTGGCGCTGCGCATGCCGCTGACGGTCGACGTACAGGCCGATCTGCCGGGCCGGGCGGAGGCGCCGGTGGAGGCGGCCGCGTACTTCGCGGTCAGCGAGGTGCTGACGAACGCGGCGAAGCACTCGGGCGCCGACCGGGTCTGGGTGGACCTGCACCACGACGCGGCGGCGGGGATGCTGCGCATGTCGGTCACCGACAACGGCCGCGGCGGCGCGGTGACCGGCCGGGAGGGCGGTGGCCTGGCGGGGGTGGAGCGGCGGCTCGGTACATTCGACGGAATCCTCGCCGTCAGCAGCCCGGCGGGCGGTCCGACCATGGTGACGATGGAGATTCCGTGCGTGTTGTCCTCGCAGAAGACCTCTTCCTCCTGAGAGACGGCCTGGTCCGGATGCTGGAGGCGTACGACTTCGAGATCGCGGCCGCCGTGGAGAGCGGGCCGGAGCTGACCCGGGCGCTCGCCGAGCAGAAGCCGGACGTCGCGGTGGTCGACGTCCGGCTCCCGCCGTCGTTCTCCGACGAGGGGCTGCAGTGCGCGCTGGCGGCGCGCCGGGCTTCTCCGGGGCTGCCGGTGCTCGTCCTCTCCCAGCACGTCGAACAGCTGTACGCGCGCGAGTTGCTCGCGGACGGCACCGGGGGCGTGGGGTATCTGCTGAAGGACCGGGTGTTCGACGCGGAGCAGTTCGTCGACGCGGTACGGCGGGTGGCGGCCGGCGGCACGGCGATGGACCCGCAGGTGATCTCGCAGCTGCTCTCCCGGCGTTCCCGGGACGAACCGATGGGCGGTCTCACTCCGCGCGAACGGGACGTCATGGAACTGATGGCGCAGGGCCGGTCGAACGCGGCCATCGCGGACCGGCTCGTGGTCACCGAGCGGGCGGTCGCCAAGCACACCTCCAACATCTTCGCGAAACTCGGCCTGCCGCCCTCCGACGACGACAACCGCCGGGTCATGGCGGTGCTGGCCTATCTGGACCGCGGCGAGCACGGGCAGTCCCCGGGTAAACATTCGCGGATCCGGTGAACACGACGGGTTCCGGATGCGTACCGGAGCCCATGAAGCCCAAGACACACAAGCGTTCCCCCTTGATGAACAGGACGGTTGCGGCGGCGGCAGCTCTCCTGTTGGGAGGCGGCGGGCTAGCTGCGGTCAATGTCTACGCCTCGGCCGGCACCTCCTCGGACGACGACAACCGCCGGGAAGGAGCGGCTGCACAACGAGCATCGACCATCGCCTGTCCGGAAGTCGTGGACCGGCTGCAGAGGGTGCCGAAGCGGTCCCGGCAGGAAGTGGACCGCAATCTCGCCGCGCTCGACTCCCAGATCGGCGAGGCGTACGAGCGCCTCGTACGGAACCGGGCGGCCGCGGCGCAGGACCGCGGCTGGACGCAGAACTCCGTCCTCGGCCCGCTGTCCGAGAAGCGGCGCGCCACCATCGAACGCATCAGAACCGCCCTGGAGCGGGCCGGCCAGAACCCGGTCGGCCTGGAGAAACTCGCCCGGTGCGGGATGAAGGACGGCGGCACTCCGCGCCCCGGCGACGGGGAGGGCGACGGCGGTGGTGACGGCCAGGACGGCGGCCAGGACGGCGGCCAGGGCGAGGGAGAGAACGGCGGCCAGGGCGGTGGCGAGGGCGAGGGCGGCGAGGAGCCCCCGGCCACCGGTCCCTCGCCCGAGGACTTCGTGAACATCGAGTCCGTCGAGCCGAACGTCGAGGACCCGGAGGCCCAGGGCAACGCCTCCACCGGGACCTTCACCACCAGCTGCGGCGTCAACGAGAACGGCAAGTTCAACTCGGACAACGTGATCGCGGCGCCCGGCGTGGCCAACGGCGCCCACCACATGCACGACTACGTGGGCAACCAGGACACCAACGCCTTCTCCAGCGACGAGAGCCTCGCCGCCGGCGAGACGAGCTGCGAGAACCAGGAGGACCAGTCGACCTACTACTGGCCGGTGCTGCGCGATCTGACGGCCGGTGACGAGGCGGATGTCAACGAGCCGGGCGGCGGCCAGGACGGCAATGTCGGCAAGATCATCCAGCCCGCCGAGGTGACCCTGGAATTCCAGGGCAGCCCGCAGGGCGAGGTCGTCGAGATGCCGCGCTTCCTGCGCATCATCACCGGTGACGCGAAGTCGTTCACCAACGGCGACGCGAACGCCAACGCGTCCTGGAGCTGCACGGGATTCGAGGACCGGCAGCTGGCGGACAAGTACCCGCTGTGCCCCTCGGGCAGCCAGGTGGTCCGCACGTTCACCTTCCAGAGCTGCTGGGACGGCCAGAACACGGACAGCGCCAACCACCGCACGCACATGGACTTCGAGAACGAGCAAGGAGGCTGCGACAACGGCTTCGTGGCGGTGCCCAAGCTGGTCCAGCGGATCGTGTACGACGTGCCGGAGGGCCCGAACTTCGCCGTCGACTCCTTCCCGGAGCAGCTGCACAAGCCGATCACCGACCACGGCGACTTCATCAACGTCATGTCGGAGGGCCTGATGGCGGAGGCGGTGAACTGCATCAACTCCGGCGAGGACTGCAACTGACCACCGACCGACGAACACCGACCACCGACCACCGACCACCGACCGACGCACACCACACACTGCACACCGGAACACCCGCACATCGGAACACCCGCACATCCGCACACCGTGGCGGCCCCCGCGGCCGCCCGGACCCGGAGGGCGCCGGACCGGTCCGGCGCCCTCCGGACACGCTCGCGCGGCGACCACCGGCCACGAGCCCTTGCCCGGGACGGCCCGCGGTCAGAGGACCACGGCGTCGATCTTGTTGTTCCAGCTGCCGCCGCACGGGTGGTTCGTGTTGCTGAGCTGATCGACCGAGTGCCCGCCCGGGAGGATGTACGTGATGTAGTCGGCGCCCCCGATGTGGCAGTCGGAGTCCACCAGGCCCACGGGGTCCTTCCGGTTGTTGAAGACGCTGTTCGCCCAGTCGTCGGCGTTGTCGGAGGACAGGAAGTGCGTCCCCGCGGTCACGTATTTCCGCATGCCCTTGCTGGTGACGAAGTTCGCGTCGTCCCAGAGACACAGATACTTGTCCGGGCAGTCGCCCTTGTTGAGCACCCCGGTCCCCGGCCGCCCGGTGCCGAGTTCCGCGGCCGCGCGGAAGGCGGCGCCCTCGTCCGCATAGCACCGCTCGCCGCCGTCCGGCTGAAGTACGCAGTACGGCGCGCCCCCGTCGGCCCGCGCCGCCCCGGTGTCCGGCTCGGCCGCGGTGGCGGTGCCCATGCCGCTCATGAGGACGCCCGCACCGCCGAGTGCGGCCACGGTCCGGCGTAACGCGCGCCGCCACTTGTCGGAATTCGCCATTCTCCTTCTCCTTCTTCTCTCTCCGCGCACAGGATGTGCGGCCTGCTGTCCGGTTCGAGCGTCACAGGCCGTGCTGAGAGCGGCATGAGGGAGACCGCAGAGTTGGATGAGGGAGACCG
>NZ_WHPN01000291.1:0-44034 GCF_009735685.1 Streptomyces lycii
GCTCCGGCCGCGCAGCTGACCGAGGTCACCAACTTCGGCGACAACCCCAGCAACCTGCGCATGCACCTGTACGTACCGGACAACGTCCCCGAGAACCCGGCCGTCCTCGTCGCCGTGCACTACTGCACCGGCACCGGACCCGGCTTCTTCTCCGGCACCGAGTTCGCCTCCCTCGCCGACCGCCACGGATTCATCGTCGTCTACCCCTCCGCCACCCGCAGCGGCCAGTGCTTCGACGTCTCCTCCGCCCAGGCCCTCGAACGCGACGGCGGCAGCGACCCCGTCGGCATCCGCTCCATGGTCCGCCACGTCGAACAACACCACAACGCCGACCCCGACCGGATCTACGCCACCGGCGCCTCCTCCGGCGCCATGATGACCAACGTCCTCCTCGGCAACTACCCCGACGTCTTCCAAGCCGGCGCCGCCTTCGCCGGCGTACCCCACAGCTGCTTCGCCAACAACGACGGCTCCGGCTGGAACAGCGCCTGCGCAGGCGGCACCGTCGACCGGACACCGCAGCAGTGGGGCGACCTGGCGCGCGCCGCGTACCCCGGATACAGCGGCGAACGGCCCCGCATGCAGATCTGGCACGGCACCAACGACGACACCCTGCGCTACCCGAACTTCACCGAGCAGATCGACCAGTGGACCAACGTCCACGGACTGAGCCGGACCCCCGACTCCACCGACACCCCGCAGTCCGGCTGGACCCGCACCCGCTACGGCGGCACCGGCGACCAGACACCCGTCGAAGCCATCAGCATCCAGGGCGCCGGCCACAACCTGCCGCAGAGCGGCATGGCGGCCCGGGCCGTCACGTTCTTCGGCCTGGACGGCACACAGCCCGGGCCGGACCCGGATCCCGATCCCGACCCCGAGCCGCAGCCCGGTGCCTGCCGTGTGAGCTGGACGACCAACTCCTGGAACACCGGCCTCACCGCGACGATCACCGTCACCAACACCGGCACCGCACCGGCCACCGACTGGTCGCTGGCCTTCACCCTGCCCCCGGGCCAGACCATCACGTCCGGCTGGGGCGCCGGTTACAGCCCCGGCAGCGGAGCCGTGACCGCCAAGGGCCTGGACTACAACTCCACCATCGCCCCGGGAGCGAGCATTCGGATCGGATTCCAGGCGAGTCACACGGGCGACACGGGCAAGCCCGCCGCCTTCACCCTGAGCGGCACCACCTGTTCCACCGCCTGACCTCGCCCCTGGTCACCGGAGGAACGACAACCACAGGTGACGGGTCCCGCCTCCAGCCAGGAGGCGGGACCCGTCCGCGCACGGCGGCGGCCGTGCGGATCAGCTGTGGTACGTGATGTAGCCGTTGCCGTCGCGGTCCGATCCGCTCTTCGTGTACGCGTGGGCGTCCGCGCGGTAACCGGTCGGCTTGACCAGGTAGATCGTGTCCCGGTCGTTGTTCCACATGAAGTTGCAGTTGTCGCGGTGGACGACATTGCCGGCGTCCGAGTCGGCGCCGTTGCCCCCGCGGAGCTTCACGTAGTCGTTCGGCTGGAGGTAGTGGTTCGCGGTGAACGTGAAGCGGTTCCCCGCGGCGTCCTTGACCAGGTAGCCCTTGAGGTTGACGGTCTTGGTCTTCGAATAGTTCTTGATCGTCAGGTATTCCTGGTGGGTGTTTCCGGAGGAGCAGCTGTTGCGGTCCGTGCCGGGGGCGTTGTACTGGATGCCGCGGACCTTCAGCGCCGAGGTGTACTCGGTGGCCTGAGCCGGGGCGGCGACGACGAAGGCCAGTGCGCCGACGGTGACGGTGGCGGCCGCGGCTGTGATGTGACGCTTGAGCAAGAGAGATCCCCTCCGAAGTCCACTGAACTGTGGTGCATGTGAAGGACCTGCGAAGAGTTGTGATGGTTGCATGGTGAACGGCCCGGAAAAACGCGTCCACCCCCGGGCGCACCGGGCCGCCCGCACCCGGCCGGACGGCCGCGGCGCCGGGAGAACCGCGCCCACCAGCGACGCGAGCCCACGGCACGGAATCGGATCCGGCCGGCCCGTCCGGGTCCCTCCGGGTCCGTCTGCGTCATTCGGCCGACGTTCTCCGGGCCCGCGTCGACGCTTTGCGTAGCCGAGCCGCAGCCGTACGCCCGGACGGCCCGGACGGCCCGGAACAGCCCCGACGGCCCCGACGGCCGCCGGTCCGTGCCATGCCCCGGGCACGGACGCGGACGCGGACGGGGTGACGCGGACGAGCCGACGCGGACGCGGACGAGCTGAGGTAACGGAATGACGCGGGCGGGGTGACGGCAACGGGATGCCGGGGGCGGGGGCGAGGAGGGCCGGAACGCACCACCGCCGCCACGCGACGCGGCAGCGGCCACGCCGAGGCGTGGCCGCTGCCGTGCGTACGGACGTACCCGCGCCGCGGGCCTTGCGGATCAGACCCGCACGGTCCTCCCCGTATCGTCCGACTCCCGCTGCCCGGGAACCAGCTTCCGCTGCAGCTTCTCGCCCTCGATGTCCAGGTCGGGCAGGATCCGGTCGGCCCACCGCGGCAGCCACCACGCGGCGCGGCCGAGCAGCGACATCGTCGCCGGGACCAGCGCCATGCGGACGATGAACGCGTCGACCAGCACCCCGACGCCCAGGGCGAAGCCCATGGACTTGATGATCGGGTCGGGCATGAAGACGAACCCGCCGAACACCGCGGTCATGATCAGTGCCGCGGCGGTGACCACCCGGGCGTTGTGCCCCAGGCCGCCGACCGTGGCCTGCTGGGCCTCGGCACCGTGGACGAAGTCCTCCCGCATCCGGGAGACGAGGAAGACCTCGTAGTCCATGGCCAGGCCGAACAGGATGCCGATGAGCAGGATCGGCAGGAAGCTCACCAGCGGTCCCGGCGTGTCGACGCCCAGCCACTCGGCGAGATGGCCCTGCTGGAAGATCGCCACGGTGATGCCGAACGTGGCCCCGATGGTGAGGAGGAAGCCCAGCGCCGCCTTGACCGGGACCAGGACGGAGCGGAAGACCAGCATCAGCAGCAGCACCGACAGGCCGACCACCAGCAGCAGATAGACGAGCATGGCCTCCTCGATCTTCTCGGAGACGTCGATGCCGACGGCGGTGGCGCCGGACAGGGCGACCTCGGCACCCTCCACGCCGCCGACCCGGTCGCGGATCTCCTGGACGGCCCGCTCGGTCTTCGGGTCCGTGGGCCCGGTCTCGGGGATGACGGTCAGCAGCGCGGTGGTCTTGTCCGCGTTCAGCTGCGGCGGGGTGACGGCGAGCACGCCGTCGGTGCCCTGGATGAGCTTCGCGGCCTGTTGCGCGGCGCTGCCGGTGGCCGCGGCGTCGTCACCGCTGACGACGGCTATCAGCCGGCCGTTGAACCCGGGGCCGAAGCCCTCGGCGGTCAGGTCGTACGCCTCACGGGTCGGCGAACCCTCGGCGGCGGTGCCCGCGTCGGGCAGGGCCAGGCGCATGTCGGAGGCCGGCACGGTCAGCGCGCTCAGGCCCAGCATGCCGAGGAGGAGCACCGGGATGCGCAGCTTGGTGACGATACGGCCCCAGCGGAAGCCGAAGCCCTCGCGGGCCGGCCCGTTCTCCGCTCCGCCGTCGCGCCGCTTGCGGGGGAGGACCCGCAGGCCGGCGAATCCGAGGAGCGCGGGCAGCAGGGTGAGGGCGACCAGCACGGCGACGGCGACGGTGCCCGCCGCGGCCAGGCCCATCACGGTCAGGAACGGGATGTTGACGACCGACAGCCCGGCCAGCGCGATGACGACGGTGGCGCCGGCGAACACCACGGCCGAACCGGCGGTGCCGACGGCACGGCCGGCGGCCTCCTCGGCCTCGGTTCCGTCGGTGAGGTACTGGCGGTAGCGGGAGGTGATGAACAGCGAGTAGTCGATGCCGACGGCCAGCCCCAGCATCAGGGCGAGGATCGGCGCGGTGCTGGTCAGGTCGATCACGCTGCTCAGCGCGAACAGTCCGGCCATCCCGGCCCCGACGCCGACCAGGGCGTTCAGCAGCGTCATGCCGGCGGCGACCAGCGAGCCGAAGGTGATGACGAGCACGGCCGCGGCGATCAGGACCCCGATCGCCTCGGTGGAGCCGACCTCGACCTCGGCGCTGAGTACCTCGCCGCCGTGTTCGACCCGCAGGCCGTCCACGCCGGACCCGGCGTCCTCGTACGCGTCCTTCTGCTCGTCGGTGACCTTGTCGACGGTCTCCTCGAACTGCACCTGGACCAGGGCGTAGCGGCCGTCCCGGGACACCGAGCCGGCCTTGAAGGGGTCCATCGCGCCGAGTACGCCCGGCACGGCGTTGGCCTCGCGCACCACCGGGGCGACGGACTCCGGGTCGAGTTTCGCGCCCTCCGGCGCGGCTATGACGATGGTCCCGGTCGTGCCGCTGGCCTCCGGGAACTCCTTCTGGAGGGAGTCCAGCGCGCGTTGCGACTCGGTGCCGGGCATGGTGAATTTGTCGCTGGTGGGGCCCATCAGGGTGGCGGCGGCACCGCCCAGTACGGCGAGCAGCAGCAGCCATACGGCGACGACGCGCCCCCGTCGGCGGAAGGACGACCGGCCGAGCCGGTAGAGCAGGGAAGCCATGACGGTAGGTGTCTCTCCTCGAGGTTCAGCCGGGCTCGCGGCCGAGGGTCCGCAGCGCACTGCGGATCAGCTCGGGGCGCAGGTCCTGGTCGGGAAGTTCCAGATCGCTGGCGCACGTCACGAAGACGGCTCCCAGCACCATGTGGGCGGCGACCACGTCCGCCGTGTCCGCCGACCGGCCGGCGAGCGCGTCCAACAGCCGGTCGACGATGTCGGGGATGCTGCCGAGCGCCGGGTGGCAGGTCATGCCGGGGATGTCCGCGAGGAGGATCTTGGTCTCCCGCCGGAAGCGCAGGGCGAGATCGACGTAGCCGGGTACGGCCGCCTCCGCGGCCTCGTCCCCGTCCAGACCCGCGAGCGCGGCGTCCAGCTCGGCCAGCTCCGCCCCGGCCGGGGTCAGCAGTTCGGTGAGGATCGTCTCCTTGCTGGCGAAGTGGTACAGCAGGGACGCCTTCGAACAGCCCACGGCGGAGGCGATGTCGTGCAGTGACGTTCCTTCATAGCCGTGGGCCGCGAACAGCTGGGCCGCGGATTCCAGGATGAGTCCGCGCAGGGCGGAGGCGGGACGTGCCATGCCGCCACCATAACTGTCCGATCGGTCAGTAATGGGGCGGGGTGGCTCATGTCACGGGCGTGGCGGGGTGGGGTGGCGCTGCGGGGCGGCGGGAGACTCCGGGCGCGGGCGCGGGCGCGCGGTGCGCCCGGCGGACGGCGGACAGCGGACAGCGGACAGCGGACAGCGGACGACGGACGACACCGCAGGGCCCTTGAACTCCGGCCACCCGGCCGCCGTACAGATAACGGCGGCCCGACCTGCTGGGCCCGGTCCGCCGTGCCGCACCGGGCTTCGTACGGAAGGATCTTCGGGTGTCAGTCTGGACGCGTTCGCAGGAGCAGCCGCAGCCGCAGCCGCAGTCACAGCCGCAGTCACAGCCGCAGTCGGGCCGTGCCGGACCGGACGGTGCGGAGGATCCGCCACCGGACGGTGCCGGCACCCCGGAGCGCCCAGCGTCGGGGACGGCCGGCGGGGAGGCCGGTGCGGGGTCCGATGCCGGAGAAGCCGAAGCAGGAGAAGCCCTCTCGCGGCTCCCCGGCGCAGCAGAAGCCGGCTCCGGGGTGCCCAGTGCAGCAGAAGCCGACCCCACGGAGCCCGGCGCACCAGAAGCTGACTCCGGAACGGCGGATCCCGAGGTTCCCGGTGCCGGAGCGGCCGATCCCGGTGCTCCCGATGCCCGAACGGCCGCCCCCGGGGAACCCGGTGCCGGGCAGCCCGGAACCGGAGAAGCCTGTACCGGAGAGGCAGGGACCGGAAAGGCGGGGACCGGAAAGGCGGGGACCGAAGAAGCGGGGACCGAAGAGGCAGCAGCCGAAGAAGCAGAATCCGAAGAAGCAAGGGCCGAAGAAGCAGGACCCGAGGAAGCAGAGGCCGAAGAAGCGGGGGCCGAGGGCGTTCGTGGTCGGCGGGTCCGGTTCGCGGGCGCCGCCCGGTTCGCCCGACCGGCCGTCAGCTGGGCGGCCGGGGTACTCGTCCTCGGCGCCCTGCTCATGCCGAACGGGCTCAACCGGCTCACCCCGTTCGCGTTCACCCGGATCCCGGTGGAGGGGCTGTGCTGCGCCGCCCTGCTGCTGGTGCTCCGGCCGGCCGCGCGGCGCGCGGCCGCCGTGGGGCTCGGGGTCGGGCTCGGGCTGCTGGTCGTGCTGAAGTCCCTCGACATGGGCTTCTACTCGACCCTGGACCGGCCCTTCGACCTGGTGCTGGACTGGATCCTGCTGGACGACGCGCAGGCGTTCCTCCGGGCCTCGGCCGGTACGGCGGGGGCCGTCGGTGCCGTCGCCCTGGCCGTGCTCCTGGTCCTCGCCGTGCTCGTACTGATGCCGCTGGCGGTGCTCCGCGTGAGCCGGGTGATGGCCCGGCACAGCGCCACGGCGACCCGCAGCCTGCTGGTGCTGGGCACCGTGTGGGTGACCTGCGCGGCCCTCGGCGTGCAGCTCGCCGGTGTCCGGGTCGCCTCGACGTCCACCAGCACCCTCCTCCACAACCGGGCCCACCAGGTGCGCGCGGGCGTCCAGGACAAGGAGGCGTTCGCCCGGGAGGCCCGGATCGACGCCTTCCGGGACACCCCGCCCGACCAGCTGCTGACCCGGCTGCGCGGCAAGGACGTCCTGTTCACCTTCATCGAGAGCTACGGCCGTACGGCGCTCGAGGACCCCGCCATGGCCGCCGGGACTGCCTCCGTGCTCGCGGACGGGACCGACCGGCTGGAGCGGGCCGGTTTCTCGACGCGGAGCGCGTTCCTCACCTCGCCCGTCACGGGCGCCGGCAGCTGGCTGGCGCACGCCACCTTCCTGTCCGGGCTGTGGATAAAGAACGAGCAGCGCTACCGCAACCTGACGTCCAGCGACCGGATGACCCTCACCGGCGCCTTCCGGGGCACCGGTGCCTGGCGCACGGTCGGCATCATGCCGGGCGTCACCAAGGCCTGGCCGGAGGGGAAGTTCTACGGCCTCGACCATGTCTACGACTCGCGCGACATGGGCTACCGCGGCCCCAAGTTCAGCTGGACCCCCGTGCCCGACCAGTACAGCCTCGCCGCCTTCGAGCGCCTGGAGCACGGCAGGAGGGACCGTGAGCCGATCATGGCGGAGATCATCCTCGCCTCCAGCCACAACCCCTGGTCGCCCATCCCCGAGGTGATCGGCTGGGACGAGGTCGGGGACGGCTCCGTCTACCACGGGCTCAAGGCCGCCGGGAAGGACCCCAAGGAGGTCTGGCAGGACTCCGAACAGGTCCGCACCGAGTACCGGCGGGCTATTGCGTACTCGATGAACAGCGTCGTGTCCTATCTGGAGCGGTACGGCGACGAGGACACCGTCGTCGTCCTCCTCGGCGACCACCAGCCCGTCCCGACCGTCACCCGCGGTGCACTCGGCCGGGACGTGCCGGTCTCCGTCATCGCCAAGGACCCGGAGGTCATGGAGCGGATCGCCGACTGGCAGTGGCAGGACGGCCTCAAACCCGCACCGGACGCCCCGGTCTGGCGGATGGACAGCTTCCGCGACCGCTTCCTGACGGCGTACGGGCCCTGACGGCGTACGGGCCGCCCTGACGGCTTGGGGTCCGAACAGTACGGAGATCCGTGCGCGGGCCGCTGACGACCCCCCACAGCAGCCCGCCCCTGCGGTGCGCCACCGCCTGCGGCACGAACCGCCCCGACGTCCTCGGCTCCGCCCACGTCCTGTCCGTGTCTCGACGCAACCGAAACGGGTCGCTCCCCTGCGCCTGCGTGAGCGGGAGAGGACGACTGTTCCGGGATGTCCTTCACGCAGTGGACCGCGAGGTCGGCGACGCCTGCGAGCAGCGCCGCGTCGACCTCCCGTGTGAACGCGCCCTTGCCGCCCAGCTTGGCCAGGGGCTTGCAGTGCCGGGAGGACGACACGGACGTGATCGACGCGGTCTCCGGGCTCGGGCACGCCCCGACGTCGCTGGGCATGTCGGTCGCCGTCTCCCTGCTGCGACAGGGCCGCGCGAGCTGATCGACTCCATCCCGCACTGAAGCCGAAACCGGCCCGGAGGGGCTGGTGTTGCGTGGGCGGGTGTTCTCCCCTGACGGCAAGCGGGTCCTGGACGCACGGGAAGAGGCGGGCCTGCTGGACCCGTCGACGTGACCCGGCGGACAGGCCGCTGCCGACCGGCACGACATTCGCCGCGTATATGGAACGGGACGACGTCCGGGACGCCGTGATCCACCCCGGCGGGCTCACCCTCGACGGGCTCCCGGAAGGGGCCCGGATCGGCACCGAGGCGGCGATCGGGCTGTTGCAGTGCCCTTGCAGCACGTGCAGGAACATCCGCTCGGCCGCCGTCTGCTGCCACGCACCGCCGCGCGCGCCCGCAGGGGATTCACACCGTCCGGCCCCCGAGGGGCGACGGGCCGTTCTGCGAATGTCGTCATGCCCGGAATTGGTTACCGACAGGATGTCGGTAACCAGAGGCGCACAGGCGCGCATTTCGCAGACCGCACACCACCCGTGCGCCCTCGTCCGTGCGACGACAGCCCGCCCGAGCATGTCGTCGGCTGTCAGGCGTTCTCCGGTGTCCGCGCCCGCGTCCGCGCCCCTCCCCGGACCCGCCACAGCCACCGGATGTCCCGCGCGAAGGACCAGACGAGCGAGCACAGAGCCCCGAGCACCAGGCCGTACACGACCGCCGGGGGCAGGGGCACGGTCGCCGCCGCCAGCAGCACGATGCCCTGGAGCGCGGCCACCGTCTTGCGGGCCGTGCTCGGCGCCAGCGGGCCGTTCAGCCACGGCATCGGCCGGGCCGCCGCGACGAAGGCGTACCGCATCGCGCCGATCAGCAGCACCCACGGCCCCAGCGACAGCGCGACCTGGACGCTCAGCACCAGGATCAGGAAGGCGTCCACCTCCATGTCGAAGCGCGCGCCGAGCGGTGACGCCGTCCCGGTGCGGCGGGCGACCTTGCCGTCCACCGCGTCCAGCACCAGCGCCACCGCACCGAGCGCGGCCAGCACCGCGAGCGGCGGCCGGTCACCCAGGAGGGACTCCGCGACCAGCGCGGTCACGCCTCCGACGAGCGTCGCGCGGGCCAGGGTGACCGCGTTGGCCGGGCCGAACGGTCTGTGCGGCCGTCCGGATCGCGCCAGCGCCCGGCCGAGCACGGCCCAGCCGGCGGCCGCGAACACCAGGCCCGCCAGCCATCCCGCGGGCCCGAGCCCGGTCGCCGTGCCGAGGAGCAGCAGCAGGACGATCTGCCCGCCCGCCCCCGCTGCCGGCTCCCGGCGGAGCAGTCCCGGTTCACAAATGTCGCTCAGGGCCACCGTGCGTCCTCCGGCTGTGTGGCAGAGTCGGTCGGCACCGCGTACTGTGCGCGGCCTCGTGACCATCAGAACGTGATCCGTCACCCCAGCGTTCAGCAGGAGGGCTCGATGGAGCGTGTCGCACGCGCTCTCTGGCTCCGTTCACCCGGTTGCGCCGAGATCCGTGACGTGACGCTGCCGGAGCCCGGCGCGGACGACGTCGTGGTGCGCGCGCTGTGCTCCGGGGTGAGCCGGGGCACGGAGAGCCTGGTGTTCCGCGGCGCGGTGCCGCGCAGTCAGCACGGGCTGATGCGGGCGCCGTTCCAGGAGGGCGACTTCCCGGCGCCGGTGAAGTACGGCTATCTGAGCGTCGGCGTGGTCGAGGAGGGCCCCGCGCGGCTCGCCGGCCGCACCGTGTTCTGCCTGTATCCGCACCAGAGCCGGTACGTCGTCCCGGCGGCTGCCGTGACCCCGGTGCCGGACTCCGTGCCCGCCGGGCGGGCCGTGCTGGCCGGGACGGTGGAGACCGCGGTGAACGCGCTGTGGGACGCCGCGCCGCTGGTCGGGGACCGGATCGCGGTCGTCGGCGGCGGCATGGTCGGCGCGTCCGTGGCCGCGCTGCTCGCCCGCTTTCCGGGGGTACGCCTGCAACTCGTCGACTCCGATCCGGCGCGTGCCCGGGTCGCCGCGGCGCTCGGCGTGGACTTCACGCTCCCCGGGGACGCGCTCGACGGCTGCGACCTCGTCGTGCACGCCAGCGCCTCCGAGGCCGGGCTCACCCGTGCGCTGGAACTCCTCGCCCCGGAGGGCACGGTGCTGGAACTGAGCTGGTACGGCGACCGGCGGGTGGCTGTACCGCTCGGCGAGGTCTTCCACTCCCGGCGGCTGGTGCTGCGCGGCAGCCAGGTCGGCACGGTGTCCCCGGCCCGCGCCGCCCGCCGTTCCTACGCCGACCGGCTCGCGCTCTCCCTCGACCTGCTCGCGGACCCGGCCTTCGACGCCCTGGTCACCGGCGAGTGCGCGTTCGAGGAACTGCCGTCCGTGCTGCCCCGGATAGCCTCCGGGGATCTGCCCGGGCTGTGTCACCGCGTCCGGTACGACGCCGCTCCGTAGGCTCGGGAGCAGGCGCCCGGCGCTCCGCGGTGAACGCCGGGGGCGCACCGGCCGTACTCAACGCCGTCGACGGGAACCACGATCCCCACACGTCGGAACCGCGTCGGAACCAGGTCGAAGTCCACGCCAAGTCCAGGTCGAAGTCCAGGTCGGAATCCACGCCGAAGTCCACGCCGGATCCGGTATCGAACGCCATGCCGGACCGAGCGGGACCCCGGCTCGGGTCCGGGTCCGGGTCCGGTCCGGATCGAGTCCGTTGCGGCTCCGGGTCCATTGCGGCCTCGGGTCCGTTGCGGCTCCGGCCCGGGACCGGGGCGCGGGCTCGGCCCGGGCTCCGGCTCGGGACCGGGGCGCGGGCTCGGCCCGGGCTCCGGCTCGGGACCGGGGCGCGGGCTCCGGCTCGGGGCCGCGTCGGATCTGCTGCGAACCAGGAGGCCATCAGTTGTTCAGCGTCACCGTCCGCGAGCACCTCATGATCGCGCACAGCTTCCGCGGCGAGGTCTTCGGGCCCGCCCAGCGCCTGCACGGGGCGACGTTCCTCGTGGACGCCACCTTCCGCAGGCCCGAGCTGGACTCCGACAACATCGTCGTCGACATCGGGCTGGCCACCCGTGAACTCAACGCCGTGGTGTCGCGGTTCAACTACCGGAACCTCGACGACGAGGCCGAGTTCGAGGGCGTCAACACCTCGACGGAGTATCTGGCCAGGGTCATCGCCGACCGGCTGGCCGACCGGGTGGAATCCGGGGCGCTCGGCGAGGGGGCGCGCGGCCTGGCCGGCATCACCGTCACCCTGCACGAGTCGCACATCGCCTGGGCGAGTTACGAGCGGACGCTGTGAACGGCCATGACTCCGGGGCGGTGCGCGGACGACGCGCCGGGCGCGGCGTACCGGACGCCGTGGCCGCGACGCCCGGAGACTTCCCGCACGACGGCGCGACGCCCGGAGGCTCCCGGCAGGACGGCGCGACGCACGAGCACCCGGCACACGACCGCCCGGAGCGCGACCGCCCGGCAGGCGACCGCCCGGAGCGGAACCGTCCGGCAGACGACCGTCCGGAGCGCGACCGCCCCGAACGCGACCGTCCGTTGCCCGAACCCCCGAAACAAGCACGACCGGCACACGAACGCCCCGCACACGAACGACCGGTGGGCGCCCACCCGGCGCCCGAACGACCGGCGCCCGAAAGGCCCGTGTCCGTGAGGCCCGTGCCCGAAAGGCCCGTACACGAGCGACCGGCGCCCGAACGATCCCCTCGCGAACGCCCCGTGAGCGCCGGCCCGGTGCGTGCCCGCTCGGTGCGCGTCGTGATGCCCGGCGGCGTCGGCGACACGGCCGCGCCCAGCGGTGGCAACACCTACGACCGCAGGGTCTGCCGCGAGCTGCTGCGGGCCGGCTGGCAGGTCGAGGAGCACGCCGTCGACGGCGACTGGCCGCACCCCGGCGGCGACGCGCGTGCCGAACTGGCCCGGATCCTCGCGGCCTCGGCGGACGGCTCGGTCGTCCTGCTGGACGGGCTCGTCGCCTGCGGCGTGCCCGACATCGTGGTCCCCGAGGCCGGTCGGCTGCGTATCGCGGTGCTGGTGCATCTGCCCCTGGCCGACGAGACGGGGCTCGCCCCGGACACCGCGGCGGTGCTCGACGTACGGGAACGGCGGACCCTGCGGGCCGTGGACGCCGTCGTCGCCACCGGGGAGTGGGCGGCGCGGCGGCTCGTGGAGCACCACGGGCTCGCGCCGTACCGGGTCCACACCGCGGCTCCCGGGGTCGACCCCGCGCCCCTCGCGACCGGCAGCGCGCCCGGTGCCGGGCCCCGGCTGCTGTGCGTCGCGTCGGTCACCCCGCGCAAGGGCCAGCACCGGCTGGTCGAGGCGCTGGCGGAACTGACAGGACCGGCAGGACCGGCACGACCGGCACGACCGGCACGACCGGCAGGACCGGCACAACCTGCGGAACTGGCGGAATCCGCGGAATCAGCAGGCCTGGCGGGATTGACGGAACCGACGGACACCAAGTGGCGCTGTGACTGCGCGGGCGGGCTCGGCCAGAACCCGGGTTACGTCGCCCGGGTCCGCAGGCTGATCGCGGAGCGCGGGCTGGGCGACCGGTTCCGGCTCACCGGACCGCTGGTGGGTGCGGACCTCGACGCCCGCTACGCCGGCGCGGACCTGCTGCTGCTCGCCTCGTCCGCCGAGACGTACGGCATGGCGGTCACCGAAGCACTCGCGCGCGGCGTTCCCGTGCTGGCGACCGCGGTCGGCGGCGTTCCGGAGGCCGTCGGCCGCGCGCCCGACGGCACCGTACCCGGTCTGCTCGTACCGCCCGGTGATCAGGCGGCGCTGACCGGGGCGCTGCGCCGCTGGCTCACCGATCCCTGCCTGCGCGACCGCACGCGGGCGGCGGCCAGGGCCCGGCGCACCGTGCTGGCCGGGTGGGACACCACCGCGCGGGAGCTGGCCGGGGCGCTCGACCACCTGCTGCGAGTTCCCCGGAGGACCGCGTGACGACGACCGAACGAACCCGGTACGCCCCCGAGTGGCTGGCGCTGCGCGAGGGCGCCGACGCCACCGCACGCGCCGGCGCGCTCCTGGAGCCGCTGCGGCGCCAACTGACGGCCGGGGCGGCGGGTCCGGCGCAGGAAGACATGGTGCTGGTGATCCGCGACCTGGGTTGCGGTACCGGTTCCATGGGCCGCTGGCTCGCCCCCCGGCTGCCCGGGCCGCAGCACTGGGTGCTGCACGACCACGACCCCGGGCTGCTGCTGCGGGCCGTCGCCGGGATCCCGTGCGCGGCGGAGGACGGCAGCCGCGTCACGGTCGCCACCGAACGCGGTGACGTCGGGCGGCTGACGGCGGACGCGCTCGCCGGCACCTCACTGGTGACCGCCTCCGCCCTGCTGGACCTGCTCACCCGCGAGGAACTGGACACCCTCGCCGCGGCCTGCGCCGGGGCGGGCTGTCCGGCGCTGCTGGCGCTGTCGGTGACGGGCCGTGTCGAACTGGGTCCCGCCGACCCGATGGACGCGGAGATCGCCGCGGCGTTCAACGCGCACCAGCGCCGCATCGAGAACGGCCGGCAGCTGCTCGGCCCGGACGCCGTGGGCGCGGCCTCGGTGGCCTTCGCCCGGCACGGCATGATCGTCACGGCTCACGCCAGCCCCTGGCGGCTGGGCCCGGACGACGACGGACCGGTCAGCCCGGACAACCCGGATGGACCAGATGGACCGGACGGGCCGGAGAGCGACGGGCTGGAAGGCAACGCGCCGGAGAGCCACGGGCCGGAAGGCAACGGCCCGGGAAGGCACGGGCCGGAAGGCAACGGCCCGGGGAGCGACGGACCGGGGAGCGAAGGACCGGGGAGCGAAGGACCGGGGAGCGACGGGCTGGAGCTTGCCGCGGAGTGGCTGCGAGGCTGGGTCGGCGCGGCCGCCGAACAGCGGCCCGAGCTGGCGGACCGGGCGGAGGCGTATCTGCGGAACCGGCTCGCGCAGTGCGAGGCGGGCACGTTGCGGGTGGTGGTGCACCACAGCGACGTACTGGCGCTGCCGGTGCCGGTGCCGGGCGGTGCGGCTCGGTCGGGGGACCGGGCGGCTCGCGGCGCCGCGGCCGGCGCCCGGGGCGGTTCCGCCGGCGGCGTCTCGTGATCGTGCGGGCGGTGCGGGGCCGCCTCGGTGTGCTCGCGGGCGCGGCCGTGCTGGCGGGGCTGCTGTGGTGGCAGGGCACCGGCGCGTTCCTCGACGGGCTGCGCGGGATCGACGGTCCCACGCTGCTGACGGCGCTCGGGATCGGGCTGCTCACCACGGTGTTCAGCGCCTGGCGCTGGCGCCTGGTGGCCCGGGCGCTGAGCGTCCGGCTGCCGCTGGGCCGGGCCGTCGCCGACTACTACCGCTCGCTGTTCCTGAACGCGGCCCTGCCCGGCGGTGTCCTCGGCGACGTGCACCGTGCCGTACGGCACGGGAGGAGCACCGGTGACGTGGGACTCGGTGTCCGAGCCGTCGTGCTGGAACGGTGCGCGGGGCAGGGAGTGCTGCTCGCCGCGGGTACGGCCCTGCTGATCGCGCGGCCGACCCCGGCGCTGGCCGAGGCCGGGCGCGCCGCGGGGCGGATCGCCACGACACCGGGAGCCGTCACCGTCCTCGTCGCGGCCGCCGTGCTCACCGCGGCGGCCGCCGTGAGGCTGCGCCGCGCCCCCGGCGGCTCCCGGGGGCGCCGCGCGGTGCGCGCCACGCTGTCCGAGGCTCGGCGGGCCCTGTTCGCGCGCGGCAGTTGGCCCGGGGTGCTGCTGTCCTCCGTCGTGGTGCTGGCCGGGCATCTGGGCATGTTCCTGCTGGCCGCCCGGGCCGCCGGGGCGACGGCACCGGCGGCCGAACTGCTGCCGCTGATGGTGCTGGCGCTGCTGGCCATGGCGCTGCCGCTGAACGTCGCGGGCTGGGGACCCCGGGAGGGCGTCACGGCCTGGGCGTTCGGCGCCGCGGGCCTGGGCGCCGCGCAGGGGCTGACCGTCGCCGTCGTCTACGGGCTGCTGGCGTTCGCCGCCAGCCTGCCGGGCGCCGGCGTCCTCACCGGGCAGTGGCTCGCCGGGCTACGGCGCCGACCCGCCCGCAGCGGCGGCACGGTGCCCGGAGAGGTCGAACTCGAAGAGGGTGTCCTCGCCGAGGACGGTGCGCCGCACCGGCGGACGGAGCGCGTCGCGCAGCACGTCGGGGCCGGGGAAGCGGATCCCCGGCACGCCGTCGCCGACGACGAGGGGCGCCACCGTGACGTACAGCCGGTCCAGCGCGCCCGCGTGCAGGAACCGGGAGACGGTGACGCCGCCGCCCTCGACCAGGACCCGGCCCAGGCCGCGCCGCGCCAGCTCGCCGAGCAGCCGGTGCGGGGCGAACGCCCGTACGTCCGGCAGCACCAGCACCTCGACGCGGCCGCCACCTTCGCCGCCGGGGACGGACGGTCCGCTGCCGACACCGGAACCCGGCACCTCACCGCCGGAACCGGAGCCGAACACCTCACCGCCGGAACCCGAGCTGATCACCTCACCGCCGGAGAAGGGCACCCCACCGCCGAACCCGGACCCGGACCCGGACCCGGGCTCGCGGCCGGCGTCCTCGGCCCCCTGCCCCTCACCGGACACGGCCGGCCCGCCCCCGCCGTCGCCGGGGCCCACCATCCACAGGGTGTGGGCGGCGCCGTCCGTGAACAGCCGGTGCCCCGGCGGGACCCTGCGGTGCGGATCGAGGACGACGCGCACCGGGTCGGCGCCCGTACAGGCACGGACCGTCAGCCGGGGATCGTCGGCGACGGCGGTCCCGGCGCCGACCAGCACCGCATCGCACAGCGCGCGCAGACGGTGCAGATGATCGCGGTCCTCCTCGCCCGTCACGTAGTCGGAATCGCCCGTGCGGGTCGCGATGAAGCCGTCCACGCTCTGCCCCAGCTGGGCCACGGCGACGCGCGGCCCGGCCAGGCACAGCGGCAGGTAGCGGTCCGCGAGGTCCCGGGCCCCGGCGGAGGCGTCCTGCCGCCACCGGTACCGGCCGTCGTCACCCCGCTCCAGTCCGGCGGCCCGGGCGTCCGCCTCCGTACGGACGCCGCGCAGCCGCTCCCAGGCGGCCGGCGCGTCGAGCGCCCCGCCACCGGAGCCCGCGGCGCGGCCGGTACCGGTCACCGTGCCGCCCGGCCGGTGTCCGGTGCCGCCCGGCCGGTGTCCGGTGCCGCCCGGCCGGTGTCCGCGTCCAGCAGTTCCACATACGCGGCGAAGCATTCCGTGAGACCGGCGAGCAATTCCCTTCCCTTGTCCGCCGACGCCGCCGAAGGGCAGCCGATCACACCGGAGTCGGTGTAGCCGCGCATACCGAGAGTGAGCAGATGTTTCCGGTCGTCGGCGATCCAGTCCGAGGCCTCATAACCGGGGAGGACAAGTTCCGGATGGTCGTGCAGAAGGATCGAGGTCTCGACTTCGCCCGCGTGCATGTCGCGGTACGACGGGGTCAGCACACCGGCCCGCTTCCGCGCCGCGTCCCAGTCCCCCGGTCCCGGGAAGAGAGCCGTGCGGGTGCCGGTTCCGGCGGATTCCTGAACGACGTTGCGCAGCACGTAGTTTCCGCCGTGCCCATTGACCAGGACCAGGCCGCGGACGCCGGAGCGGCGCAGCGAGGCGGCGATGTCACCGACGACGGCGTGCAGCGTGGCGGCCGAGATGCTGACGGTGCCGGGCCAGTCCTCGTGCTCGTGCGAGCAGGAGACGGTGAGCGGCGGCAGCAGCTGGACGGGATACGCGGCGGCGAGCCCGCGCGCCACGGAACAGGCGATCAGCGTGTCGGTGACCAGCGGCAGGTACGGGCCGTGCTGCTCCAGGCTGCCGACCGGGAGGACGGCGATCCGGGCCCCGGCGGCGCGCACGTCCTCCGTGGTGTCGGCCGGCAGCACCGCGGGCGCCGGACGTCGTATGTCGGAATCCGCCATGCCGTGCGGCCTCTTCTCTCGTGCTCTCTCGTGCTCTCTCGCGCTCTCTCGTGCTTTTCCGTGCTCTTTCGTTCTCTCTCGCCCTGTCCCGTTCCGCCGACGCGCCCGGCGATGCCGTCCGCCGCGCGGCCCGGAGACGGACGCACATGCTACGCGGCCCCTTCCGCGGCCACCGGCCGAACGCCACCATCACGCAGACCCGTTGCCGCACCCACCGATCTGGAACGAGCGCCGGAGGTTGCCCGAAATGATTGAAGTCATGACAGACGGCGAGGACGCCCTCTCCGCCACCACCCCTCGCGCGGGCGCCGAACGCGTCGCCCAGGTCCGGTTGTCCACCGGCTACGGCGAATTCCTCGCCGTCGGCTATCTGGACCGGGACCGCGGGGACGAACAAATCGCCCTGGTGTACGGGGACGTCGAGGGTGACGGGGCGCTGACCCGGCTGCACTCGGAATGCCTCACCGGGGACTCCTTCGGCTCGAACCACTGCGAATGCGGCGACCAGCTGTCCGCCGCGCTGCGCGCCATCGTGGCCGCGGGGCGCGGTGTGCTCGTCTACCTCCGGGGACACGAGGGGCGCGGCATCGGGCTGCTCGCCAAGCTCCAGGCGATGCAGCTCCAGGCGGAGGGGATGGACACCGTCGAGGCGAACCTCGCACTCGGCCTGCCCGCCGACGCCCGGGACTACCGGGTGGCGGCGGAGATCCTGCACGACCTCGGGGTGTGCTCCGTCCGGCTGATGTCGAACAACCCGCTCAAGCGTGCCGCGCTGGTGGAGCACGGCATCGAGGTCGGCGAGCAGGTCCCGCTGCTGATCCCGCCGCGTGAGGAGAACATCTCGTATCTGCGCACGAAGCGGGAGCGTTTCGGACACCACCTGCCGCATCTGGACCGCACGGCCGGCGGGGCGTGAGCGCACCGGACCGCGCCGCGGGCGGCGGGGCGTGAGCGCACCGGACCGCGCCGCGGGCGGCCGGACGGGCACCGAGCGACCGGGCGGGGGTACGGGCGCCGGGCAGGGGTACGGGCACCGGGCGGGCGTACCAGCCGGGCGGGCGTACGAGCACCGGAGGGCCGGACGGACACCCGGCAGCCGGACGCACACCGGGCGGCAGGACGGCCGGGACCGCGCCCGGCCGCTCCCCGGGACCGGCCGCTTCCGGGGCCCCGCCGGGGGCGCCCGCACGGCACGGCGACGGGGGGTCGCGGGAGCCGGCGCGGGGGCGGCGCCGGAACGGCACTGCGGGGCACGACACGGCCACGGGCGGTGGCGGGATACGGCACGGCCCGGCACCGCCTGTTCCCGGCACAGGTTTATCGGCCATACTGCCCGCTGTGGAGCAGCGCATAGATTCGATCATCCCCGCCGGGACCGATCCGGCGTACGTCCCCGGCGTCACGCCCGCGCGCCCCGATCAAGCGGAGGAGGACGCCCCGGATCGGGCCGCCGAGCAGGAACCGGGGCAGGACACCGGCGAGGCGGCGTCCGAGGACGACGCGGCCGCGAAGGAAGCGTCCTCCGACGACGTGTCCGCGGACGACGTGTCCGCGGAGCAGCAGGGCGAGGAGGCCGCGCCGACCGGGAAGCCGACCGGGAAGCCCGCCGACGACGATCCCGGCACCGGCGAGTCGGCCGGTGACGAACCCGCGGGTGACGAACCCACCGGTGACGAGTCCGCCGTGCCGGACGGTCCCGTCTTCGAGGCGTCCGACTACCGTGCCAAGATCACGGCCGGTCCCTCGGGCATCGTCCTCCGGCTGGACCAGGAGGAGGCCGAGTTCGGCTGGGACGAGGTCGGCGCGGTCGCGATCGACACCCCCCGGCTGAGCCGCTGGTTCCGCGTCACGGTGCACACCACCAACGGCCGTTCGTACAACGGTGAGGTCCTGGCCTCGCGCATGGGCCTCCGCAAGACGTGGACGGCCGAGCTGGACGCGGTCCTCGACGCGTGTTTCGAGGACGCGGGCTGACGAGCCGGGGGCCGGGCCCCGGGATGCCTGACGCCCCGGGGCAGGTGTCCCGGGGCCCCGCACCCGGCGGCAGGTGCCCGACGCCGCGTTCCCGACAGCGCGTAACGGACGCCGCGTTCCCAACAGCACGTAACGGACGGACGCCGCGTTCCTGACAGCGCGTAACGGACGGCGGGGCCCGACAGCACGTAAGCGACGGTGCGCACCCCCCACAGCACGCGCCCCGACGGCGCGCGCCCGGCAACCCGCGCCCGACAGCACGCGCCCGGCAGCGCGTGCCCGACAGCGCGTGCCCGACAGCGCGTGCCCGACGGTGCCGTCCGCGGGACAGCCGCGGACGGCCGAGGGTGAGGGGCCGCACGGTCGTCGGTACGCGGGCGGCGGCGCGGGGGCGGACCGCCCCGGCCCGCCGGGCGGGTCAGTGCAGCGTCGCGAGCGCGGACGCCTCGAAGGCCGAGAGTTCGTCGGTGCGCCCGTGCAGGATCTTCTCGGCCCACGCGGGGTCGGACAGCAGCGCCCGGCCGACCGCGACGAGGTCGAACTCGTCCCGCTCCAGCCGGTCCAGCAGGCCGTCGATGCCGGCCACCCCGCCCCGTTCGCCCTGGAACGCCTTGGTGAACTCGGTGTCGAGGCCGACCGAGCCGACGCCTATCGTGGGCTTGCCGGAGATCTTCTTCGCCCAGCCCGCGAGGTTCAGGTCGGAGCCGTCGAACTCCGGCTCCCAGTAGCGTCGGGTGGAGCAGTGGAAGGCGTCGACGCCCGCCTCCGCCAGCGGGGTGAGGACGGCCTCCAACTCCTCCGGCGACTTCGCGAGCCCGGCCTTGTAGTCCGACATCTTCCACTGGGACATCCGGAAGATGATCGGGAAGTCCGGGGAGACGGCGGCGCGGCAGGCGGCCGCGATCTCGGCCGCGAACCGGGTCCGGGAGGGGATGTCGCCACCGTAGGCGTCGGTGCGCCGGTTGGTGCCGGCCCAGAGGAACTGGTCGATCAGGTAGCCGTGCGCGCCGTGCAGCTCGATGCCGTCGAAGCCCCGCGCCTCGGCCGCGGCGGCCCCGGCCGCGAAGGCGGCGATCACGTCGTCGATGTCGGCCTTGTCCATCGTCCGGCCCGGCTCCTTGTGACCCATCGGCAGGCCGGAGGGTCCGACCGGCGGGGCGTCCGGGAACGGCGGTGCGCCGGGCGTGCGGACCATGCCCACGTGCCACAGCTGCGGGACGATCTTCCCGCCCGCGCTGTGCACCGCGTTGACCACGGCGGCCCAGCCGCTGAGGGCGTCCTCGCCGTGGAAACGGGGGACGCGGTCGCTCGTCCCGGCCGAGGCGTGATCGACGTACGTGCCCTCGGTGACGATCAGCCCGACACCGTTCGCCGCGCGCCGCGCGTAGTACTCCGCTACATCCGGGCCGGGGACGCCGCCGGGGGAGAACTCGCGGGTCATCGGCGCCATCGCGATCCGGTTCCGGACATCGAGGCTTCCCAGGGAGAAGGGGCGCGACAGGATTTCTGCGGCACGCTCGGCCGCGCTGCTGGTCGTCAAGGCATTCACCTTCGCTGAGGGGTGATCCGGTCGGCGGACCGCACCGCGGGGGCGGCGGGGTCCACCTGCCTGCAACTGCACGGGCGGGGCCGCCATTCCTTTCCGCGGCCGGCCGCACCGTGTCGAATCACACAGATCGACGGGAACAGCCGCTCCGTCCCGTACATCCATTGCCGCCGCTCGTGCGTCATGTGTGCGGGCGGTGTGATCGCTTGCACCACCGACAAGGCTTTTCCACCAATTCAAGGTGAACCGGGGTATTCGATTTGATAACTCTTGTCAGGGAAAAACCGGGCCGTAACGGCACCGCCGGCGGAACGGCGAAGCGGCTGCGCAGGGGCGCGGCCGTCGCGGTGTCCGCCGGGGTCGTGCTGACCCTCTCCCCCATGGCCGCGCCCGCCCAGGCGGCGGACGCCCCGTCGGTGACCGCCAAGGGCGTCTTCCTGCACGACAACAGCGCCGGTGTGAAGCTGTACGGCAAGGACACCGAGGGCAAGCGGCCGATCGCCAGCACGACGAAGATCATGACGGCCCGGGTGGTCCTCGGCGACCCGGATCTCGACCTCGACCGCCGTGTCACCGTCCAGCAGGCCTACCGCGACTACGTCGCCCAGAAGGGCGCGAGCACCGCCGATCTCCGGACCGGCGACAAGCTGACGGTCCGCCAGCTGCTCTACGCGATGATGCTGCCCTCGGGCTGCGACGCCGCGTACGCCCTCGCCGACACCTTCGGCGACGGCAGCACCCGTGCCGCCCGGGTGGCGTCGTTCATCGGCAAGATGAACAGCACCGCCGACGCGCTCGGCATGACGAACACCAAGTTCGACTCGTTCGACGGGGTCTCGGCGACCGGCGAGAACTACAGCACCCCGCGCGACCTGGTGAAGGTCACCCGCAGCGCGATGAAGTACGGCACCTTCGCCAACGCCGCCGCCAAGCAGTCGCTGGTGAAGTCCGTGCCCACGAGCAACGGCGGCACGCGCACCTACACCTGGTACAACACCAACCAGCTCCTGGGCTCCTACTCCGGTGCCCACGGCGTCAAGACCGGTACGACGACACCGTCCGGGCCCTGCCTCGTCTTCACGGCGACCCGCGACGGCAGGAACATCATCGGCGTCATCCTGAACGACGCCAACCGCTACACCGACGCGGCGAAGCTGCTGGACTACGCGTTCGGCAGCAACACCGCGTCCACGATGAAGCTGCGAAAGCTCCCCGAGGGCGCACAGCGCGACTGACCGGACGGCGGCCCGCGCCGCTGTCCGTCGTCCGTCGCTTCGGCCCGGTCCGGTGTCCCCGGACCGGGCCGAACGGCGGTCCGGGGCTTCGCCGTGCCCTGCCCGCCGCCGCTCGATTCGCGTCCATCATGCGAACGGTCCTTCTGGTCCGGCCCACCGCGTGGCATGGTTCCTAGTAACCCAGTAGGATTTATAGGGTTCATGGAGGTGGCTGTGCGGACAGCGATCCCGCGGGCCGGCGCCCGGACTGACGGAGGGCGGTGCGCGGCGACGTGCTGAGGACGAGTCCGGACCGGCAGCCGGTGCGCCGTGGGAGCCGCCCGGCCACAGGCGTGCCGCGGCCCGCCCCCGATCCCCTCTGGCCGCGCGTCACCCGCGAACTCGCGGACGACCTCGCGGCGGACGCCGTGGCCCGCGACCGGGCGGCCGGCCCCCCGTACGACGAGGTCGCGCGGCTCCGCGAGGCCGGGCTCCCCGCACTGCTGACCGCCCCCGGTCCCGCGCGGCACGGCACGGACTGGCGCACCGCCTGCGCCGTCATCCGGGAGATCTCCGCCGCCGACAGCTCCATCGGCGAACTCGTCGCACGGCACTACGTGCTGTCCTGGAGCGGCCGCTTCTTCGGTTCGGCGGACGAGGCGGCGACGGGCACGGCGGGCAACGGCACGGCGGGCAACGGCACGGGCGGCGGCGCGGACGACGACGCGAGCGGCAACAGCAACGGCAACAGCAGCGGGAAGGGCAGCCGGAACAGCAGCAACAGCGGGAACGGGAACAGCGGGGGCAGCAACAGCGGGAACGGGAACAGCGGCAGCGGCAGGGCGAACCAGCGGCACGATCCGTTCCGGTCATGGCTGCTGGGCGGCGACACCGGCGTCGGGGAACCGGACGCCGCGGTGGCGGGCGCGACCCTCACCCCCGCCCCCGGCGGATATGTCCTCCGCGGCCGCAGGAACTTCGCCGCCGGCGTCGGCGTCGCCGACCGGTTCGTGGTCGGCGCCCCGTCCACGGAGTCCGGGGAGATCCTGATCGTCCTGGTCGACCCGGGCCGTCCCGGTGTTCTGACGGTTCCGGTGCGGGACCGGCTCGGGCAGCGGCTGGCCGCGGCGGGCACGGTCGACTTCGACGACGTACGCGTCGAGCGCGCCCAGGTGATCGGCGCCGCCGCCCGCGACGAGCACGCCGTGAGCCCCGCCGCCGCCCTCGCGCCACTCGCGCTCCGGCTGGCCCTCGCCCATGTTTCGCTCGGCATCGCGCAGGAGGCACTGGCCGAGGCCCGCGACATCAGCCGGGCCGCACCGTCCGCCGCCGAACGGGGCGCGGCCGCGCCCGCGGCCCGCTCCGGGACGGATCCGTATCTCCTGTCGGCCTACGGGGAGTTGGCGATCGACGCGCACACCGCGGCCGCCGTCGTCGATCGGGCGACGGACGCCATGGCGCGCGGGCTGTCCGCGGGGCGGAACGTGTCCATGGAGACCTGCGCGGACATCTCCGTGCTCGTCGCGGCGGCCGAAGCCGTCACCGGCCGGGCCACCGCGCACATCACCGCGCGGGTCCTCGAACTCACCGACCGCTCCGGCCCGCCCGGGATCACGGACCGGGCCGGGAGCGGTGCGGCGCTCGACCGGTTCTGGCGCAACGCCCGGGTGCTGACGGCGCAGAGTTCCCCGGCGCACCGGCTGCGGGACATCGGCGACCACTATCTCAACGGCAGCCACCCGCCGTTCGCGCATCGGCCCTGACCGGAACCGGACGACCGGATCAGCCGGAGTCCCCGGCCCTCTCCTCACCCGCGTCGCGCAGCGGGCCGAGCGCGCGGCCCACCGAACCGCACCAGTCGGCCGTGACGGCGTCCGGGCGGACACCGGTGAGCGTGGCGGAGCCCGACCGGGCGACCCGCAGGGTTCCCCCGGGCTCGGCGACCACCAGCGCCAGGCACTCGTCCGGCAGCAGCCGCTCGTCGGCTTCGAGACACAGGGTGTGCACGCCGACGGCGGGCCCCTCGCGGAGCACCCGCCCCGCGCCCGGGAGAGCGCGCAACCGCCGGGCCCCGTCGAGGACGACGAGCACGTCCGGGCCCCGGTGGCGGCGTCCGTCGCGCGCTCCCCGGTCGGCGGCGGTACGGCGGGCGGTGATCAGCACGGCGAGTTCCGCGAGCCTGCGGGCCCAGGAGTCGGCGTCCGCGGCCACGGGGTCTCCGGCGCCCGGACCGGCGTCGCGAGCACCGGCCGCACGGAGGCCCGGGTCCGAGGGCGCGCGCCCGTACGGGCTGAGCTGCGAACCGGGCCGGCCGGGATACGGCCCCGGGTCCGCGTCCGGGCTGCCGGGACCGGGACCGGGGCGCGGGCTCGTGCCGGGGTGGCCGGGGTACGGGCCGGGGGGCGGGTACGGGCCGGGTCGGCCCGGGTGCGGGGCCGGCCGGCCGGGATACGGGTCCGGGTCCGAAGGGGGGCGGCCGCGGTACGGATCCCGGTGGCCCGGCCCCGCGCCGGAGGAGTGACCGGCGTACGGGTCGTCGTGGCCGGGTTCGGACGCGGTGCCGGCGGGCGGGACATGGCCGGGGAACGTGTACGGATCGCGGTCCGGACACGCGTCGGAATCCGGGCCCGGTGACGCGTACGGATCGCGATCCCGGGACACGTACGGCTCCGGACCCGGTGACGCGTACGGATCACGGTCCCGGGACACGTACGGCTCCGGACCCGGTGGCGCGTACGGATCACGGTCCCGGGACACGTACGGCTCCGGACCCGGTGGCGCGTACGGATCGCGATCCCGGGACACGTACGGGTCGTGCCGCGGATACGTGGAGGGGTCGTGCTGCGGAGGCGCGGACGGGTCGAGGTGCGCGGACGCGGGCCCCGACGGGTCGGGGCGCGGGGGCGCGGGGGCGTCGGACCACGGGAGCAGGTGCGGGTTCGGGTGCGGGTTCGGGTGCGGGTGCGGGTTCGGGAGTGACGCGTGCGGAGGCGGCGCGTACGGATCGGGGTGCGCCCCGGGGCTGGCCCGCCCGCGCGGATGGGCGTGCGGCAGCGTGCGCGTCCAGGCCCAGTCCGCGGCCGCCGTGCCGCCCGAGGCGGCCAGGACGTGGATGCGCAGATCGCGCGGGCTGTGCAGCACCGCCGCCTGCCCGACGGCCCAGTGGGCGACGGCCCGCGCGTGCCGCGCCGTACCCGCCAGACCGAGGACCTTGTGCCGGCGCAACTCCACCGTGACCGGCATGTCGTACGCGTCCGGGCCCGCGGCAGCGTGGTGGCCCGGTTCCGCCGGGTCCTCGACGACGACGCCGGACGGCTGGTCGGCGGTGCCGACGCGCAGGGTCAGGAAGTCGGCGTCGCCGGAACGGCGTTCCCACAGCGCGCGGCGAGGGCCGACGGCCGTCAGCAGCACGGCGGCCGGATCCGGGAAACGCGCGAGCCGGGCCGTGCGCCGGGCGGCCCGCGCGTTCTCGGCAGCCCGCTCGACGGCGCCCCGCGCTTCCACGTGAGCCGCCGACGCGGCGGCGTGCGCGGCCCGTTGCCTCCGTACGGCCAGGTGATGCCGGAGGACGGCCGGCGGGACGGGCAGCCCCAGCAGCAGCGCGTACGGCGTGCCGAGAACGAACACGCCCGTCAGGGCGACCGCCAACGGCAGCAGCGCGGCGACGTACGGCAGCGGCCGCTTCGCCGGTTCGGCCGGTGGCACGGGCAGCCGGAACCAGGTCTCCGGCTCGGCCGGCGGCAGCCGCGGCGGCCGGTGGTAGTCGAGCCCCATGCCGTCCGCGCTCGGCCGGACGGCGGCGTCGGGGCGCTGGGGGGCGGCGAGTTCGAGCAGCGACCCGGCCATGGTGAGCTGCGCTCCCGGCGGCCACGGGGTCTCCCCGGTGACCGGAGCACGGTCCAGCCCGAGGGGCGTGCCGTCCGGCTCCGGCAGCAGGGCGCACCGCCCGTCGGCGGCCACCCGCAGCAGGGCCGCCGGGACCGCCGGGCGGGGAGCGCCGACCCGTGGGCTGCCGTCGGCCGCGGTGCCGAGCCGGTGGTCGCCGGGGGCCAGCCGGTGCACCGCCCCCGCGCCCGGTCCTCCGACGATCCGCAGTTCCGCCGGGGCCGCGGAGCCGCCCGGGCCGGTGACCGCGGACTCCGGGCCGGTGTCGAGATACACGGTCACGGCCTCTCCTGTGCTGTCGACCACGGTCAGCCTCATGCGCACGTGGGAACTCCGTTCGGGAGGGCCGGTGGTACGGGGGCGGAGCGGCGGCGGGCGGGGTGCCGCGCCACCACCTACGTCCGCGCGGCCGGATCGGTTCTCACCGCGCCGGGGACCGGTCGGCAGGTCGGCCTCCCGCACGCTGGTCCGGTTCGATCGGTTCTCACGCGCGGGGACCGGTCGTACGGGAGACCGACTCGAGGGAGAGACCGGTACATCGGCGGGGAGGGGCACCGGGCGGCTCGGCCGGTGCCCGGGGTCCGGGCGGCCCGCTCACCGGCCGGGCCGCCGGGGAGCCCGCGGAAGCGTGGGTCGGCCCCCTGCCCGGGCCGTACAGCGGGCCTGACGGCGAGCCGTATACGAGGCCGCGCGGTGCGACGTATACGGGCGGCGCGGTGCGACGTGCACAGGGCCGCACGGTGCGACGTATACGGGCGGCGCGGTGCGACGTATACCGGACAACTATTGAACGTCGAACAGCTTTCCATCGGGGGCCGCGAGCATCGGGACGTCCGCAGCCGGACGCCGCGAACGAAGCACCGGCAGCACCACCGACCGACCACCGGTGGGCCGCACGCTCCGCGGCGGTGCCCGGCTCCAAGTCCCGCACCGGCGGACCTCCGCCACGGTGCGCACCGACGCGTACGGGGAGTCATCTCGTGAACGGAACCAAAGAGGGCCCGGCACCCGCTTCGTCCGCCGCCCGCGGGTGCGCAGCCGGCCTCCCGGGCCTCCGGCCGCTCCGGACGGCGGGCAGGCCGAGGCCGAAGACGGTGACGGTGCAGCCGGGCGACCGGTTCACGGGCGCACGCACCGCCGCTCGTACTTGGGAGACGGCGGAAACGGCGGAAGCCGCGGAAGCGGCGGGCGCTACGGGTACAGCGGGCACGACGGGTGCGGCGGACGCGACGGGCGCAGCGGACGCGACGGGTACGGCGGACGGGACAGGTGGACCCCGTACAACAACCCCGCCGACCGGCGCACCGGCGGACCTCCCGGCGCCGCGGACCGCGTCACGGCGGGTGGCACCGACGGCGCCACGGCCCGTCGCCCCGACGGCGTCACAGCCGTCGGCCCCGACGGCATCTCGGCCGTCGGCACGGAAAACAGCCGGCCCGGAGGAGTTCCTGCGGGTCGTCCACGCCACCCAGGGACGGCACCTCCTCCAGTACGCGAAGACCTTCACCTCCGGTGACGAGCAGCGCGCCGAGGACATCGTCCAGGAGGCGATGCTCCGCGCCTGGCGGCATGTGGAGAAGCTGCGCGAGACACCGGAGATGGTGCGGCCGTGGCTGTTCACCGTGGTCCGGCGGCTGGCCGTCGACAGCCACCGGGCCCGGCAGTCGAGGCCCGCCGAGTCCGGCCCGGACGTGCTCGAACGCGTCGCCGTGCCGGACCCGGCCGACAGCACGCTCGACAGCCGGGTGATGAGGGGGGCGCTGGCCGAACTCACCGACCAGCACCGGGAGGTGCTGCTGCACCGCTACTACCTGGACCGGAGCGTCCAGCGGACCGCGGCGGTCCTCAACATCGCCGAGGGCACCGTCAAGTCCCGCAGCAGCCACGCCCTTCGGTCGCTGCGGCGGGTCCTGGAGGCACAGGGCGCGGCGCCCGCGGGCGCGGGCGCCGCCTGATGACGACCGGCCGGAGGGGGGGCGGTCGGCAGAAGGCCCGGAGGGCGGCCCGGGGGCCTCAGCCCCGGGGGCCCTCCGGGCCGCCGTCCCGGTCCGGGGGTACGTCCAGGTCCCGCAGCTTGCCCCGGACCCGTTCCGCGGCCTCCGGGTCCAGCTCCGTGAAACCGGCCAGCGCGGCCCGCCAGGCCAGCCGCGCGGCGTCGCGGTCGCCGGTCGCGAGGTGGGTGTCGCCGAGGTGGCTCAGGGTGTCGGACTCGTTGAAGCGATCGTCGATCTCCCGGTCCAGGGCGAGCGCGCGGCCGTACGCGTCGATCGCCTCGTCGTACTGCCCGAGGTGGTGCCGGATGTAGCCGAGGCTGTCCCAGGCGGCGGCCTCGGCCGTACGGTCGCCCAGGCCCCGCAGCATGGTGAGCGACTCCCAGCAGTGCTCGAGTGCGGGCTCGTACTCGCCGAGCATGGCGTACGCCCAGCCCACGTTGTTCGCCGCCATGGCGACCGTGTAGCGGTCGCCGGAGGCCCGGAACAGGTCCAGCGCGGTCCGGGTGTGCCTGAGCCCCCGCCGGTTGTCGCCCTGCCGGAGGCTGACCGACGCGATGTAGTTGTGCACCCGGCCCTGGCCGTCCAGATCGCCCAGCTCCTCGCACAGCGCCAGCGCCTGTTCGAGATGGGGCTCGGCCTCCTCGTAACGACCCTGCGTGATGCGTGCCAGGGCGAGGTTGCGCTGCGCGTGGGACTGGCCGGTGCGGTCCCCGGACCGGCGGGCGGCTTCCAGCGCCGTGCGCTGGATCGCGGCGTTGTCGTCCCAGCGTCCGTACCGCTGGAGCAGCTCCATCAGCGCCCAGGCGAGCTGCCAGGCGTGGGTTTCGAAACCGGTCCGGGCGGCGTGCCCGACGGCGCCGAGCAGCACCACCAACTCGGCGGTGAACCAGGCCCGGGTCCGCTCCTCCCAGGACTCCTCCGACCGGTCGAAGCGCTCGGCGAGGCTGCCGGGCGGGGCCGGGACGAGCGCGATCTCCGAGAGTTGCGGGGTGAGCAGCCGGGCGCCCGCGGCCGCGGAGTGCAGGTAGTAGCTCAGCATGCGGTGGGTCGCGGCGCGGCACTCCTCCTCCGGCTCGTCCTCCGCGAGCAGTTCGGCGGCGTAGACGCGCAGCAGGTCGTGCGGGGCGTAACGGCCGAGGACGTGTTCGTCGACGAGGTGGGCGCCGGCGAGTTCGGCGAGCAGCCGGCGGGCCCGGGCGGCGGGCAGGCCCAGCAGGCTCGCGGCGGCGGGCAGCGTCAGGTCGGGTCCGGGGTGGGCGGCGAACAGCCGGAACAGACGGGCGGCCCCGTCGGACAGCGCGTGATACGACCAGGAGAAGACGGACCGCACGTCGAGCGTGCCGTCGGTGTCGCTCAGCGCGTCCAGCCGGCCGGGCAGATCCCGCAGTTCGTCGGCCACGGCGGCGAGCGGGAAGTCCGCCCGGGTCGCCGCGCGCGCCGCGACCAGCGCCAGGGCCAGCGGCAGCCGGGCACTGCGCTCGACGATCTCCTCCGCGGCCTCCGGTTCGGCCGCGACCCGCGCGGCGCCGATCCGCCGCGCCAGGACGTCGCGCGCCTCCCCGGCCGTCAGCACCTCCAGCCGCAGGTGATGGGCACCGTCCTTGACGATGAGCCCGGACAGCTGGTTACGGCTGGTGACGATCACCCCGCAGCCGGGCGCGCCGGGCAGCAGCGGCCGCACCTGGTCGCTGTCGCGGGCGTTGTCGAGCAGCAGGAGCACCCGGCGCCCGGCGAGCAGGCTGCGGTAGAGGGCAGCCTGCGCGTCGACGTCCCGCGGCTGCTTCTCGGCCGGTACGCCGAGCGCCTCCAGCGCGGAGCCCAGGGCGCGGGTCGTGGAGACGGGCGGGCCGGGCGAGTCGAAACCGCGCAGGTTGAGATAGACCTGCCCGTCCGGGAAGCGGGGCGCGACGCGGTGCGCGCAGTGCACGGCGAAGGCCGTCTTGCCGACCCCGGCGGTGCCCGTGACGGTGCAGATCACCCCGGCGGTACGGGGCTCGTCCGCCACCGGGAACCGGGCCTCCAGCCGGGCCGTCTCGGCCTCGCGGCCGGTGAAGGCGGCGAGGCCGTGCGGGAGTTGGGCGGGCACGGCGAGCGGTACGGCGGCCTCGGGCGCCTCCCGGGGCACCGGGATCCGGGCGGGGACTCCGGCCGGGGCGGTGGCGGCCGGAGGGGCCGGGGCGGCAGGGACCGCCGGCGCGGCGGAGCGCCGGTCCGGGACGGCGGGCACCAGCCCGGGCCGCGGCTCCGGGGCCGGGTCCGGCCACGGGTCCCCGTCCCGCTGGTGGCGGTGCGGAGCCTGCCGCCGGCCGGGGCCCTGCCGTTGTCCGGGGTCCTGCCGGTCCGGGCGGTCGTCCGGGTCCTGCCGACGGTCCGGCGGCGCGTTCCGGCGTGCGTTCCTGCGTGCGTCGCCGAACCCCGCGCCATGGCCCGCGTCGTGCCCCCCGTCATGCCCAGCGTCATGGCCCCCGTCATGGCTCAGGTCTTGGCTCACGTCATGGCTCACGTCTTGGTTCGCGGCCGACGGTACGTCCTGCCCGGCGCCCCGCGGAGCGTCCTGCCGTACGTCCGGTGGCGCGTCACGGTGTCCGCCGTGCCGCGGTGCGGGGGCGCCGGGCGCCGGGGCGGGCCGTGCGGCCGCGCGGGGCGGGTGCAGCAGCGTGTCGTCGGCGCGCAGGATCCGTTCGTGCAGCGCGCGGAGGGCAGGGCCGGGCTCGACGCCCAGCTCCTCGGCCAGCAGGGTCCGGGAGTCGCGGTAGACCTCCAGGGCCGATGCCTGCCGCCCGGACCGGTAGAGGGCGAGCATCAGCATCTCCCGGAACCGCTCGTCCAGGGGATGTTCGGCGACCAGCGAGGTCAGCTCCGCGGCGGCTTCCTGGTGGCCGCCGAGGTCGAGTTCGACCGTGAGCCGCGCCTCGACGGCCGACAGCCGTAACCGGGCCAGATGGTTGCGCTGCGCCTCCGCCCAGGGCCCCGGTATGCCCGCCAGGGCGCTGCCGTGCCACAACTCCAGCGCCTCGCGCAGCAGTTCCGCGGCGCGCTTCGGGTCGTCGTCCCGACGGGCCCGTTCCGCGTCGGCCAGCCGCTCCCGGAATGAAGCCAGGTCGAGCCGGTCCGGGGCGGTGTGCATCATGTAGCCGCTGCCGACCGAACGGATCACCGGGTCGGCGGCGGTGGCCTGCTCCAGCATGCGCCGCAAACGGTGCACATAGGTGCGTACGGAACTCGTCGCCGATGACGGGATTTCCTCCCCCCAGACCGCGTCGACCAGCTCCTCCACCGGGACCTGCGAGCCCTGCCGCACCAGCAGGACGGCCAGCACCGCGCGCTGCTGCGGAGTGCCCAGCGGCACCTCCTCCGCCCCGCGCCAGGCACGGACGGGCCCCAGAACCGTGAACCTCAGCCCCTCGGCCATGGATTCTCCCTAGTCGCGGCGTTCGCGTGCGCTGCCGGGTGCGGGCGGGCGGCCGCCGCTCCCCGGCATGCCGTACGGCGGTCCGCCCGGAGCGGCGTCCGCGCGCGGACGCTGTGTTCATCCACCCTTGTGGCGGCGCGCGCGTCAACGCCCGGATCCGGCCAGCGGACCGCCCGGGCCGCACCACCCGGCACCGTCCGCACCACCCGCGCCACTCGGCCCGCGCCGGCACCGTTCGTCCCCCGCGCCGCCCGGCCCCACCCGCACCGCACCGCACCGCATGCAACCGCACCGTGCCACTCCTCAGGCACCGCACCGCGCCGACACGGTGAACCTGTCCCGCACCGACACGGTGATCCTGCCCCGCCGCTATGCGACGGTGCCCTCACGTGCCAACACGTCGGGGTGCCGGCAGCCCGGAACCGGAGCCGGATGCCCGGCCGCGGGTCCGTGCTCCCGGCGGGCACGGTCCAGCTCCGCTCCCTCCCGCACGGCCCGGTACACGGCCCGGGCCAGCCGGGAGCCCCAGAGGGACCTCGGCCCGCCGAACGGCTCGGGGGCGCGGCCGGGCACGGGGCTGCGGACGGCGACACAGACGGCGTCGGAGGCCGTACCGGAGCAGTCGTGACCGGTGTCGAGCAGCGCCTGCACCTTGGCCTCGGTCGCGGTCGTGGCGAGGTTGACCAGGCCCGCGTCGGACACTTCGGCGGGCACCACCACGAGAATGTTCACCGTGCCGGGTACGTGGGCGGCGGCCGCCGCGGAGGACCGCCCGGACGCCGGCCGTACGCCCGGAGGTGTGTCGGGAGGTGTGGCGGGAGGTGTGTCCGGAGGTGTGGCCGCCCGCCGCCCGTCCCGGAGTCCGCCCGCCCGCTGGTCGCCCCGCGGCCCGCCGGCCGGCGGTCCGTCGACCGGTCGTTCGTCGGCCCGCGGTCCGTCCGCCGCCCGTCCGTCGGCCGGTGGCTGACCGGTCTGCGGTCCGTCCGCCGCCCGTTCGCCGGCCCGCGGTTCGCCGGCCCGCGGTCCGTCGGCCGGTGGTTCGTCCG
This sequence comes from Streptomyces lycii, assembly GCF_009735685.1. Lineage (GTDB taxonomy): Bacteria > Actinomycetota > Actinomycetes > Streptomycetales > Streptomycetaceae > Streptomyces > Streptomyces lycii. The sequence goes on from NZ_WHPN01000291.1 coordinate 32,032, forward strand.
CCGCAGCCCAGGTCGGGACGCCCAGGCCGGTCGTCACCACGGCCGTGACACCGCCGTCCTCGGCCCGGGTCACCTCGTCCACCGGTGCCGCGGTCATCAGTCCCACCCCGGGCCCGGAGAGGCCGGCCGCCGAGGCGAGCCCCGCCAGGTGCCGGTCGGGATCCGTCCGGCCGTAACCGGCGCGGACCTCGGCATTCACGACCCACTGCCGCTCACCGAGTCCGCCGCCCAGCACCCCGCTGCTGAGCATCCGCCATCCCGGTCCGGCCCGCCACACCAGCAGATGGCGGCAGGCACCGTCCTCGCGCCGGGCCGCGCGCTCGACCACGAGGGCGCCGTCCCGGCGCGGCCACCGCGCGATCGTCTCCATGCCGGGATCGTAGAAGGCCGCGGTCAGCGGCCCCACGGCACCCGGCCGTCGGAAACCGGCGTCGGGCAATCGACGTCGGGCGATCGGCGATCGGCGGCCGAGACCGGCCGGAGATCAGCCGCCCGACTCTCCCTTCAGCACCACGAACTCGGCCCCGGCGACATCCGTGCCGACGGCCAGCCGGCCCACGCCCTCGGCGTCCTCCGGGCCCATGTGCACCGCGCCGCCGTGCTCCCGGATCGCGGCGACCGCCGCGTCGCAGTCGTCCACGCCGAACACCGGATGCCAGTACGCGTCTCCGCCGGTCGCCTGCAGATACTCTGCGGACAGCTGCACGGCGCCGCCCTGCATCCGCTCCTCCGGCAGCCCTTCGGGGGTGAGCAGCGTGTAGGTGCCCTCACCGCCCGGCATCGCCATGTCCTGGGTCTGCCAGCCGAAGAGCGAGCGGTAGAAGTCGAGTCCGGCGGCCGAGTCCGGGGTCATCAGCTCGACCCAGGTCAGCCCGCCGTGTCCCTCGACCGCCTCCAGGGAGCCCATGGGACCCGGCTTGCAGACCGCGAACCGGCCGCCCTGCGGGTCCGACAGCTGCGCGATCCGGCCGCCCGGGCCGATGTCGAAGGGCTCGGCCCGCACCGAGCCGCCGAGCCGCCGCGCGGAGTCGGCGGTGGCGTCGACGTCCTCGGTCGTGAAATAGACCGTCCAGGCCGAGCGGGCGCCCTCCTCGGTCAGCGGGCCGAGCCCGGCGACCGTCCTGCCGTCCCGCTGGAACAGGCCGTATCCCCCGCCCTCCGGGCCGAGGTCCTGATAATCCCAGCCGAACACCGAGCCGTAGAAGGCCACCGCCGCCGCGGTGTCGGGGGCCCCGAGGTCGACCCAGCAGATGGTGCCGGGGGCGTTGTCAGTGATGAGCATGGACTGTTTCCCTTCGCGGGCTGCGGCGAGGAACCGATGGGAAGAGCCTGACACCGACCACGGACAAGCGCCCGTCGGCAAGCGCCGTCAGAGGGGTGTCGGAGGGACACCGGAGGGATCGGAGGGACGTCGGAGCGCGGGAGGAGGGGACGGTCGCGGGCCACAGGACCACCCGGCGTCCGGGACGGCCCCGCGCACGGCACCCGCACGGCACCCGCACGGCACCTCGTACGGACACCGCGCAGGGACACCTCGTACGGACCACGCACGGACACCATCGTCGGACAGCACGCACGGACAGCACGCACGGATTCGCGGGCAGCGCCGCGCGCGGAACACCTCTCACGGACCCGCGCGCCGAACCCGTACGGACGCATGCCGACGCCCTCCGCACGGGCCCCGCACACACCGGCGCGGACGCGCCCACACACCCCTCACCGACACGCCCAGCACCCTCCGCGCGGCATTCCGCGCCGCCCGCGCAGCGCTTGTGAACTGCGGTTCTACGGGTTCTGGCGCCCGGTTCCCACGGCCCGTGCCGTTGGTTAGTGTGCGGGGCAATGGAAAAGGACCACACCACTCCGGTCGCCTCCCCCGATCGCCTGCTGCGCCGCGCGCGGCTGGCCACGTTCGCCTTCTTCGGGCTCAACGGCTTCGTCATGGGGGTGTGGGTCGTCCACATCCCGGCCGTCGAGGACCGGGCCGGTGTCTCGCACGCCGTGCTCGGCTGGCTGCTGCTGCTCATGGGCGCCGGGGCCTTCGCCGGGCTCCAGCTCTGCGGGCCGCTCAGCGACCGGTTCGGGGCGCGGCGCACCGTGCCGGCCGCCGGGTTGCTGTGCGCCGGCACCCTGGTCCTGCCCGGGCTGGCCGGGGACATGACGGCGCTCACCGCGGCCATGGTGGTCCTCGGCTTCGCCAACGGCTGCATGGACGTCAGCATGAACACCCACGCCGTGCAGGTCGAACGCGGTTACGGGCGCCCGGTCATGTCCGCCTTCCACGCCGTCTTCTCGGTCGGCGGTGTGGCCGCCGCGCTCGTCGGTGCCCGCACCATCAGCTGGGGCTGGAGCGTCCCGCTCACCCTCGGCAGCGTGGGCGTCCTGGGCGCGCTCACGGCCCTCGCCGCCGCACCGTTGCTGCTCCCGCCGGAGCCCGGACGCGGCGAGCCGGGCTCCGTGACGCCGGACGACGCCGCCGCCCCGGGCTCCGCGGACCGGGACCACGCGGCCGCGGACACCGCCGGGAAGCCCGCCGCCCGGCAGCCCGCGCCGCGCCCGGCGAAGCCGCGCACGCCGCGGCGGGTGTGGGGCATGGCGCTGCTCGCGCTGATCCTGATGCTCAGCGAGGGCGTGGCGTACGACTGGAGCGTCCTGCACGTCCAGGAGGTCCTCGACGCCCCCGCCGCGACCGCCGCCCTCGCGTACGGCTGCTTCGCCACCGCGATGACCGTCGGACGCTTCACCACCGACCGGATCGCCGCCCGGTTCGGCCCGGTGTTCGTCGTCCGCTACGGCGCCGGCACCGCCGCGGTCGGCCTGACCGTGGTCGCCCTGGCTCCGTTCATCCCGCTGGCCCTGGTGGGCTGGACGGTCTTCGGCATCGGGCTGTCCGGCTGCGCACCGCAGTTCTTCAGCGCGGCCGGCCACGTCGACCGGGACGCCTCGGGCGCGAACGTCTCCCGGGTCGCGGGCCTCGGCTACATGGGCATGCTGGCGGGCCCCGCGATCATCGGCCCGATGACCCATCTGATGCCGCTCAACCTGACCTTCTTCCTGCCGGTGGCGTTCTGCGTGACCGCGGTCTTCACCGCGCAGATCCTGCGCCCGCCGTCCCACGTCGCGTCGGGGTCCGGGACGCCGGCGGCGCGGCGGGGGACGGAGAGCGCGGTGGAGCGCAGCGCCTGAGAGCCGCCGGCCGCCGCGGGGCACGTGCGGTCCCGGGCCACGCGTACTCCCCGGCCCACGCGCAGTCGCGGGGCACGTGCGGTCCCGGGACACGTGCGGTCCCGGGACACGTGCGGTCCCGGGACACGTGCGGTCCCGGGACACGTGCGGTCCCGGGGCACGCGCAGTCGCGGGTAACGGCAGTCGCGGGTCACGTGTGGGAGGACTGCCCGCCGGCGGCCGGCGAGGTGCCGTACATGTTGGTCACGCGGACGGCGACGTTGTCCTCGCCGATCGGTGCGGGGACACCGTGACCGTGATCCGGCCCGGGGAGACGGCGGAGACGGTTTGTGGTCCCGCAGTCCCCGGACGGGTGGGATGCGCGGCTCCCGGTGCTCAACCCGCGCCGTGATCGATAGAGTTGGGCACGGACCTGTCCCGCACACCACCCGGTTCATGAGGAAGGGAAGTCCGTGAGCAGTCTCAACAAGGGGCTCGGCAAGGTCGAGGTGACGCTCAAGTGGGATCCCAGTCCGCTCGGTGAGCCGGACATCGATCTCGACATCATCGCCGGGACGTACAGCGCGGCGGATCCGTACGGCGACCCCGTCTATCTCGTGCACTTCGACAGCCGGTCGCCGGACGGCACCATCACCCTCAACCGGGACAGCCGCACCGGGCAGGGCTTCGGCGTCGACGAGGCCATGACCCTGGAGTTCGAGCGGATCTCCGAGGAGTACGCCCGGGTCGTCGTGGGTGTGGCGATCCAGCAGCGCGAGGAGCGGCGGACGTTCGGCCATGTCCCGCACACCGCCGCCCGGATCTCCGAGGGGGTCAACGAACTGGCGGCGTACGACTTCGGGGACGTCGCAGGGGCGACGGCCTCGACCATCGCCGAGTTCCGCCGCGACGAGGCCGGGGTCTGGGAATTCCGTGAGGACGTCCGCGGGTTCGACGAGGACCCGGACGCGTTCGGCCGGCTGATGGGCCGCAGGCCCGTCTGAGCGGTCTTGGGCCGGCCCGCCCCGGCCGGCCGGCCCCGCGGACCGGCCCCCTCCGCTGCCGCCCCCTCGCACGGGCCCGTCCGCTCCGGACGTCCGTCGCGTGGCCCGTCCGCTCCGGTCCGCCGCGGGCCCCGCCACGGGCCCGCGGCGGGGGCCGTACACCCCGGTGTCCCCACATCCCCGGTGTCCGCACGGTGTCCGTACATCCCGTGCCCGTACATCCCGTGCCCGTACATCCCCGGTGACCGCACCTCCCCGTGCCCGTACATCCCCGGTGACCGCACATCCCCGGTCTGCGGCCCCGCGCGGCTGCGGCCCCTCGGCCCCGCGCGGCGGCCGGGCGGACCCCGGCAGCACCATCGGCTCCCGGCGCTCGGCCAGGGTGGTGATCCCGACGTCCATCCCCGCAGGCCGGAGCGCCGATCACCGGCTTCACCAGGCATTTTCCCCCGCCCCGGACGCGGACGGAACCGGTCCGGTCCGGGGGGTGGGCATCCTCCGATCGGATGATGCTTTCGGACCCATCAGCGGATGGTGACGGCCGACGCCGCACGGCACGCTCTCCGGTATGGCAATCATCGAAGTCAGCGGGGTGCGCAAGGCCTACGGGGGCAAACTCGCCGTCGACGGAGTGTCCTTCTCCGTCGAGGAGGGCGAGATCTTCGGCGTCCTGGGGCCCAACGGGGCCGGCAAGACGACGACCGTCGAGTGCGTCGAGGGGCTCCGGGTGCCCGACGCGGGAACCGTGCGCGTGGCCGGTCTCGACCCGGTCGCCGACCACCACGAGGTCACCCAGATCCTCGGCGCGCAGCTCCAGCAGAGCGAACTCCAGCAGAAACTGACCGTACGCGAGGCGCTGGACCTCTACGCGTCCTTCTACCGGAAACCGGCGGACGGCCTGGGACTCGCCCGGCGCCTCGGGCTGGAGGACCGGCTGGACGCCCGGTTCGGCAAGCTGTCCGGCGGCCAGAAGCAGCGGCTGTTCATCGCGCTCGCGCTGATCGGCAGCCCCCGGGTGGTGGTGCTCGACGAGCTGACGACGGGCCTCGACCCGCGCGGCCGGCGCGACACCTGGGCGCTGATCGAGGACATCCGGGACTCCGGTGTGACCGTGCTGCTGGTCACCCACTTCATGGAGGAGGCACAGCGGCTGTGCGACCGGGTCGCGGTGATCGACGCGGGCCGGGTCGTGGCGCTGGACACCCCGGAGGGGCTGGTCCGGCAGGCCGCGAGTTCCACGGTCATCACCTTCACACCGTCGAAGCCGCTCGACGAGCGGGACCTGGCGGAGCTGCCCGGCGTCGCCTCGGTCGCCGAGAAGAACGCCCGGCTGACCATCAACGGCACGGACGACACCGTGAACGCCGTGATCTCACTGCTCGCCCGGCGCGGGGTCACCGCGCGGCAGCTGCGGGTGGCGGACGCGACGCTGGACGACGCCTTCCTCGACCTGACGGGGCGGGGCGGGCCGGACGGGCCGGACGCGCGGCGCGAGGCGTTCGAGCAGGACGGGCCGCCCGCTTCGGGCCTCGCCCGGACCGAGACCGAGGGAGTGCACTGACCATGCCCGCAACCGCGCACACGTCCACGACCCCGCCGGGGAACACCCCCGCGTCCGCGACGCCCGCCCGGGCCCGGGTCCCGATGCTGTCGGGCGCCGTGCTCCGTACCGAGATCCGGCTGATGTGCCGCGAACCCGGGGCGATCTTCTGGGTCGTCCTCTTCCCGACACTGCTGCTCAGCATCCTCGGGCTGATTCCCGGCTTCCGGGAGCCGGACCCGAAGCACGGCGGGCTGCGGGTGGTCGACCTGTACGTACCGATCGCCGTGCTGCTGTCGATGATCACGGCCGGAATCCAGAGCATGCCGACCGTGCTCACCGGCTACCGCGAACGCGGCATCCTGCGACGGCTGTCCACCACCCCGGCCCGCCCGGTGAGCCTGCTGCTCGCGCAGATCACCGTGCACGGCGCCGCCATCGCCGTGGCCGCCGTGCTGGCCCTGGCCGTCGGGCGGATCGCGTTCGACGTACCGCTGCCGGAGCAGCCCTTCGGCTACGCGCTGGCCTTCGTGCTGGCGGCGCTCAGCGCGCTCGCGCTGGGGACGGTCGTGTCGGCGCTGTCGAGCACCACGAAGATGTCCAGCGTGCTGGGTTCGATCGTCTTCTTCCCCGCCATGTTCACCGCCGGCGTCTGGCTGCCGGTGCAGAGCATGCCGGAGACGCTGCAGACGATCGTGGAGTTCTCCCCGCTGGGCGCGGCGTCCCAGTCCCTCGACCAGGCGATGTCCGGGAACTGGCCGGACCTGGCGCACCTGGGGGTCACCGGTCTGTGGGCGGCGCTGCTGATCGCGGTCGCGGCCCGCTGGTTCCGGTGGGAGTGAACGCGGCCCGGACGTCCGCCGCGGACCGCCGGGACGCCCCGGTACGGGAGAACCGGGTAGCGGAGTATCCGGTACGGGACAGCCCGGTACCGGGGAAACCGCTGCTCCGGGGCGGAACGAGGAGCCGGGCCCGGTGCGGGGGGACGGGCCCGGCCCCGCCCCGTGCCCGGGTGAGAAGCTGAGCGGCATGTCGGCGGTGACCGCGGTGACGAGTGCCGAGCAGCGGTGGAAGCAGTTCCACCGCTGGGGGCCGTACGCCCTGCTGGGCATCTCCGGGTCGCTCTCGGCGCTGACCGCCGAGGAGATCACCACGCCCCGTGAGGGCACCGTGCTGCTGGCGCTGTTCGCGGTGGCGCTGGTCTGGCACGGCGCGTGGACGGCCCGGGACCTGCGGCTCCAGCGGTCCGGGCGGCCGGGGCGGGCCTGGCCCGGGGCGGTCCACTTCGCCGGGCGGCTCGCGCTCGCGTTCGCCATGACCTGGCTCAACCCGTTCTGCGCCATCTACGCCCTGCTGACCTACTTCGACGCCGACCGCCTCGTGCCGCCGTTCTGGGCGCGGGCGGGCGCGTTCGTCACCGCGGTGACGATGGCGGGCTCGCAGTCGGGCGGCCTGCCGCCCGCCCACACGGGCAACTGGATCGCTTTCGGTGCGCTGTTCGCGCTGCACATCTCCCTGGTGCTGGTCTTCGAGCACATCGGGAACAAGGAATCCCAGATCAACCGGGAGCGCGTCGACACCATCGACAAGCTGGAACGCGCCAACGCCCGGCTGGAACAAGCACTCACCGAGAACGCCGGGCTGCACGCCCAGCTTCTCGTCCAGGCCCGGGAGGCGGGCATCGCCGACGAGCGGGCACGGCTCGCAGCGGAGATCCACGACACCATCGCGCAGGGGCTGGCGGGGATCGTCACCCAGCTCCAGGCCGCGCTCGACAGCCCGGACCCCGACGCCGCCCGGCAGCGCGCCGAGCGGGCCGCGGAGCTGGCGCGGCGGAGCCTGCGCGAGGCGCGCCGGTCGGTGCAGAACCTCGGGCCGGGCGCGCTGGAGCACGCGCCGCTGCCGGAGGCGCTGAAGGAGACCCTGAGCACGGCGGCGGCCCCCGGGGACGGCGCCCCCACCTCCCAACTGGTGGTCACCGGCACCGTGGAACCACTGCACGACGAAGTGGAGGCCACCCTGCTGCGCATCGCCCAGGAAGCCCTGGCCAATGTCACGAAGCACGCCGCGGCGACCCGGGTCGGCGTCACGCTGTCGTACATGGGCGACGAGGTGACGCTGGACATACGGGACGACGGCCGCGGGTTCGACCCGGACGCGGTGGCGTCCCGGCGCACGGGCGGCACGTCCGGGTTCGGGCTGACCGGCATGCGGGCCCGGGCCGAGCGGCTGGCGGGCACGGTCGCGATCGAGTCCGCTCCCGGCCAGGGCACCGCGGTGTCCGCCCGCGTACCGTTGATCCGCCATGACTGAACCCGAACCCGCCCGCGCCGCCGCGGACCGCCGCCCGGTGACCCTCGTCATCGTCGACGACCACCCGGTGGTCCGGGACGGCCTGCGCGGCATGTTCGCGGCACACGACGGCTTCGAGGTGCTCGGCGAGGCGGGCGACGGAGTGCAGGGGGTCGCGCTGGCCGAACGGCTGGACCCGGACGTCGTACTGCTGGACCTGCGGATGCCGGGCGGCGGCGGAGTGGAAGCGATCAAGGAGATCGGCCGGCGCGGACTGCGGTCCCGGGTGCTGGTCCTCACCACGTACGACACGGACTCCGACACCCTGCCCGCCATCGAGGCCGGCGCGACCGGCTATCTCCTCAAGGACGCGCCCCGGGACGAGCTGTTCGCGGCCGTCCGGGCAGCGGCCGAGGGCCGTACGGTGCTGTCACCGGCGGTGGCGTCCCGGCTGGTCGACCGCGTACGGACCCCCGGCCGCGAACCCCTCAGCACCCGCGAACGGGAAGTCCTGGCCCTGGTCGCCAAGGGCAACTCCAACCGGGAGATCGCGGCCGCCCTGTTCATCAGCGAGGCGACGGTGAAGACCCACCTCGCCCACCTCTACGCCAAGCTCGGCGTCAACGACCGGGCCGCGGCGGTGGCGGTCGCGTACGAACGCGGCATCCTCGGCTGACGACACCCGAGTACCCCCGCTCCCCACAGCCCGCCACATCGCGGCCCGGACGGCTGTCCCCGGCCTGCGGACACCCCGATCCCCCGGCGGACGAGAGCGGCAGCCGCGCGACGACGGGAGGGGACGGGTCCGCAGGGAGGGGGTCCTCCACGCTTACGTGTATTTGTGGCCGCCACCACCGGGCGAACTCTCCGACCCCGTCCAGGCGGCCGTAAATATGCGGTGGAGGACCCCCCTCCCGGAGGACCCGGCCCCGGCACCACCACGCACCCGCTCCGCGCACCCGCGCTGCACCGCGCAACCGCACCCCGCACCGACCCCGCCACCCGCACAAACCCGCGCACGGGGAAGGCCCCGGGTCCGTCCAGCGGACCCGGGGCCTCCCGGTGCGTGTCACCCGGCAGTCGTCAGCCGAGCGTCCCGAGCGCGTCGTTCAGCGTCTTCGACGGGCGCATGACCGCCGAGGCCTTGTCGTCGGCCGGGGCGTAGTAGCCGCCGATGTCGGCCGGCGAGCCCTGGACGGCGATCAGCTCGTCGACGATCGTCTGCTCCTGCTCCGCGAGGGTCTTCGCCAGGCTCGCGAAGGCCTCCGCGAGCTGCGCGTCCTCGGTCTGCTTCGCCAGCTCCTGCGCCCAGTACAGCGCCAGGTAGAAGTGGCTGCCGCGGTTGTCGATGCCGCCCAGGCGGCGGCTCGGCGACTTGTCGTTCTCCAGGAACGTGGCCGTCGCGCGGTCGAGCGTGTCCGCGAGGATCTGGGCGCGCGCGTTGCCCGTCTTCTGCGCGAGGTGCTCGAAGCTGACCGCGAGCGCCAGGAACTCACCGAGGCTGTCCCAGCGCAGGTAGTTCTCCTTGACCAGCTGCTGGACGTGCTTCGGCGCGGAGCCGCCCGCGCCCGTCTCGAACAGGCCGCCGCCGTTCATCAGCGGGACGACGGACAGCATCTTGGCGCTGGTGCCCAGCTCCAGGATCGGGAACAGGTCGGTGAGGTAGTCGCGCAGCACGTTGCCGGTGACCGAGATGGTGTTCTCGCCGCGGCGGATGCGCTCCAGGGAGAACGCGGTCGCGTCCTCCGGCGACATGATCTCGATCCGCAGCCCCTCCGTGTCGTGCTCCGGGAGGTACTGCCGGACCTTGGCGATGAGGTTCCGGTCGTGGGCCCGGGTGTCGTCGAGCCAGAACACCGCCGGGTCGCCGGTGGCGCGGGCACGGGAGACGGCCAGCTCGACCCAGTTGCGGATCGGGGCGTCCTTGGTCTGGCACATGCGGAAGATGTCACCGGTGCTCACGGCCTGCTCCAGCACCGTGTTCCCGGCGGCGTCGAGGACCCGTACCGTGCCGGTCGCCGGGATCTCGAAGGTCTTGTCGTGGCTGCCGTACTCCTCGGCCTTCTGCGCCATCAGGCCGACGTTCGGCACCGAGCCCATGGTGGCCGGGTCGAAGGCGCCGTTGGCCCGGCAGTCCTCGATGACCCGCTGGTAGACGCCCGCGTAGCTGCTGTCCGGAATGACCGCGAGGGTGTCGTGCTCGTCGCCGTCCGGGCCCCACATGTGGCCGGAGGTACGGATCATCGCCGGCATGGAGGCGTCGACGATGACGTCGCTCGGGACGTGCAGGTTGGTGATGCCCCGGTCGGAGTCGACCATCGCCAGGTCCGGGCCCTCGGCCAGCTCGGCCTCGAAGGACGCCTTGATCTCGTCGCCCTGGGGCAGTCCCTCCAGGCCCTTGAGGATGCCGCCGAGCCCGTCGTTCGGGGTCAGGCCGGCGTCGGCGAGCGCCTTGCCGTGGGTCGCGAAGGTCTTCGGGAAGAAGGCCCGCACGACGTGGCCGAAGATGATCGGGTCGGAGACCTTCATCATCGTGGCCTTGAGGTGCACCGAGAACAGCACGCCCTCCGACTTGGCGCGCGCGATCTGCTCGGTGAGGAACTGGCGCAGCACCGCGGTCCGCATGACGGCCGCGTCCACGACCTCGCCGGCCAGCACGGGCACCGATTCGCGCAGCACCGTGGTGGAGCCGTCGTCAGCGGTCAGCTCGATGCGCAGCGAGCCGTCCTCGGTGATCACCGCGGACTGCTCGGTGGAGCGGAAGTCGTCGGCGCCCATGGTGGCGACGTTGGTCTTCGAGTCGGCCGTCCAGGCGCCCATCCGGTGCGGGTGGGCCTTGGCGTAGTTCTTGACCGAGGCGGGGGCGCGCCGGTCGGAGTTGCCCTCGCGCAGGACCGGGTTGACGGCGCTGCCCTTGACCTTGTCGTAGCGGGCGCGGATGTCGCGCTCCTCGTCGGTCTTCGGGTCCTCCGGGTAGTCCGGCAGCGCGTAGCCCTGCTCCTGCAGCTCGGCGATCGCGGCCTTCAGCTGCGGCACGGAGGCCGAGATGTTGGGCAGCTTGATGATGTTCGCCTCGGGCCGCTTGGCCAGCTCGCCGAGCTTGGCCAGCTCGTCGTCGATGCGCCGGCTCTCCTCCAGGCGTTCCGGGAAGCTCGCGATGATCCGCCCGGCCAGGGAGATGTCGCGGCGCTCGACGCCGACCCCCGCGGTGGCGGCGTACGCCTGGACCACGGGCAGGAAGGAGTACGTCGCCAGGGCCGGGGCCTCGTCGGTGTGCGTATAGATGATGGTCGAGTCAGTCACCGCTACTCCGCTTCACGTCTACATCGTCTCGACATCAAGATATCTCCTGCCGCCGCTCCCCGACAGCAGCCCCCGGGGCGGCGTCAGGAGGCCTCCCGGTAGATGTGCGGCGCCACGCCCGTGACCTTGCGGAACACCCGGCTGAAGTAGGCCCGGTCGTGGAACCCGACCGCCCGGGCGACCGCCTGCACGCTGTCGTCGCTCTGCCGCAGCCGTTCCTTGGCGCGCTGTACCCGCAGCCGGGTGAGGTAGTCCCAGAGGGTCAGGCCCAGCTCGCGGTGGAAGAGCCGGCCGAGGTGGTTCTCGCTGACCCCGGCGGCCTGCGCGATCTGCCAGCGGGTGAGTGGCGTGCGGTAGTGCTGCTCGATGTGTACGAGAGCGGCTCTGACCTGGGCGTACGAGCGGTGGGAGGCCGGTTCGGCGCGCTGCGTCATGGTGGTCAGCAGCCCGGTCAGCTCCTCGTCGGTGAGGATGTCCCGGCCCAGCAGCAGCAGACCGGGGTGCGGTTCCGCGCGGCGTACGTCGTCGGGCGTGAAGCCGCGGTCGCTCAGCACGAGCACCGGGATGACGGGCTGCTCCGCACCCGCCGTCTCGTACATCTGCTCGACGACGTCGAAGCCGTCCATCTCCGTCAGCCCGCGCTCCACCACCAGCAGGCAGGGCGGTTCCTCGGCGAGCAGCGCGGCCGCCGCCGTGCCG
>NZ_WHPN01000291.1:44058-64145 GCF_009735685.1 Streptomyces lycii
GCGGCCGGGCAGCACCCCGGCCAGCAGCCGCCGCAGCCGCTCCCGGGTGGCGGCGCAGCTGTCGGCCACCACGACGGGGGCGGTCAGCCCGGGCGGCCGCAGCGCGTGCAGGGCGCCGGCCAGGTCGGGGCCGAGCCCGGGGACGGGGTTCCCGTCGTGCTGTGCGTTGCGGTCGGCGGCCGGGCCGTACAGCAGGAACGGGGTGTGGCGGCACGCCGGGTGGTCGTGCAGCCGCTGCACGGGCGACCACTCGTGCGGGCGGGCGTTCGCGGCGTCCCAGACGACGGCGGCCGGGGCGGTCCCGGCCAGCAGCGAGGCCGTGTCGTCGTCGGGGTGCAGCCGGTGCGGGCGCAGCCGGTTCTGCCGGGCGACGGCGGTGATCTCGGGCGGGGGAGCGGTGGCCGCGGCGACCAGCAGCGTCCCGCGCCCGCCGGGCCGGTCCGCCGCGGCCGGCGCGGGGCCCGGGGTGTCGGCGGGGGTGGGCAGCGGCAGCTCCAGGTGGAAGCCGCGCGGCCCGGGTCCGCGGTGCAGCGCCACGGAGCCGCCGTGCAGCACGGCGAGGCGGCGCGCGATGGCCAGCCCGAGCCGGTTGCCGGGCGCGCCGGAGGCGAACGGCTGGAAGAGGGTCTCCTCCTCCCCGGGCGGCACGTCGAGATCCGGACAGGCGATCCGTACGGACAGCATGGGCGGTCGGACGTCGGCGGCCAGGCTGAGCCTGCCCCGGCCGGTGCTGTGGCCCAGGGCGGCGGTGAGCAGGTTGAGGATGATCTGCCGCAGCCGGGCGCCGTCCGCGCGGACGGCGGGGAGCCTCGGGGGCAGCCGCAGCCGCCGCCCGGCGCCCGTGCCGGGGGCTGTTCCCGCGACGGTCCCCCGGACGGTTCCGGCGACCGTCTCGAACGCGTCGACGAGCACGGGGCGCGGGTCCAGCAGCTGCCGGGAGAGGTCGAGGGCGTCGATCTCGGAGCGGGACAGGTCCAGCAGGTCGTCGATGAGGCGCAGCAGCCGCCCGGCGTCGTCGTGCACGGTACGGAGCGCGGCGGCCGCGGTGGCGGCCTCGGCGGCGGCTGTGCCCGCAGTGGCCGGGGTGACCTCTGTGGCCGCGGTGACCTCTGTGGCCGCGGTGACCTCTGTGGCCGCGGTGACCTCTGTGCCTGCGGTGGCGGGAGTACCGGGAGTGTCCTCGGCGGCCACCACGGCCGCCACGGCCTCGGCCGCCGCAGTGTCCCCGGTGCCGTCGCGGGGCGTCCCGCCGCGGGGGCGTTCCGCCGGGTGCCGCGCAGCGCCCCCGGAGGAACCCGGCTCCGAGAAGCCCGGCTCGGCGGAACCCGGCTCGGGGGCCCCCGGTTCGGAGGGGCCGGAGGGGCCCGGTCCGCGCGGGCCCGTCTGCCGGAGGATGGCCTCCACCGGGGTGCGCAGTTCGTCGGTGGCGTTGTCGAGCAGCCGGGTCTTGAGCTGGTTGGCCTGCTCGGCCGCGTCGCGGGCCCGGCGCACCTCGTCGAACAGCCGGATGCCCTTGAGCGCCGCGCTGATCTGGTCGCCCAGCGCCCGGTAGAGGCCGCCCCGGTGCGCCGCGCCCTGCCCGGGCCCGGCGTCGAACAGCGCGAAGCCGAGCTGTTCGTCACCGATGTGCAGCGGCTCGGCCACCAGGGTGAACCGCCGGTCCGGGGGCGGCAGCAGGGCGTCGGGGAGCAGCAGCCCGGCCCGGTACGGGGCTCCCCGCCCGCCCGGTGCGCGCTGTTCCTCGCGGGTCAGGACGGGCCGGGCCGTGCCCTCGGCGCCCCCGTCCTCGTAGAGCGCCAGCCGGCAGCCGGCCACGCCCGTGCCGGGCAGATGGCGGGAGAGGGCGCCGGTGAGGGCGTCCATGTCGGTGGCGGTGGTGAGGGTGGTGCCGAGTTCGCGCAGCCGGCGGGACTCCTGCTCCTCGGCCCAGCGCTCGTACTCCAGCAGCCGGTGCGACTTGTCGGCGACCGTCAGCCGGGCCTGGCCGAGCAGCCGTTCGGCGTGCTGCCGGTTCTCGACGGGCAGTTGCGGGACCACCTCGCCGCGGACGCCGAGCAGGGCGGCGTCCCAGAGGGTCGCGTCCTCGCGGGTGTGCAGGCTGTTCCCGATCAGCCGCTCGACGGTGCCGAGGAACGCGCCGCCCGCGCCGGGGCCGGCGAGGTCCGCCGCGAAGGCCGCGGCCAGCTGCGGGCCCGAGCGGGGCAGCGCCGCGAAGGCCCGCGCCCAGCCCTCTCCCCCCGCCGGCACGACTCCGGCGGCCGGCTCCTCCGCCGGCCCCGGGGCGTCCGGCGCGCCCTGGGCGACGAGCGAGGAGTGGCAACCGCAGGACCGGCGGGTGACGAGGGTGCCGGCGACGACGGACCTGGCCGGGGGGCGGGTGCCGCGCAACCGGGCGAGCAGCGTGTCGACGGCCAGGGAGCCGAGTTCGGCGAAGGGCAGCGCGACGGAGGTCAGCGGCGGGTCGGAGAGCCGGGCCTCCAGGGAGTCGTTGAAGCTGATGACCGCTACGTCCTCGGGGACCCGGATGCCGCGCCCCGTCAGGAAACGCAGCGCGTCGGCGGCGAGGACGTCGCTGCACGCGACGACCGCGTCGAAGTCCCGGCCGGGGACCAGGCCCCGGATGTCGAGCAGCACCCGCATCGCGGAGGCGCCCGCGCCACTGCCGAAGTCGAGCGCGGCGGTGACCAGGGAGCGGTCGACGGGGATGCGGTGCCGGGTCAGGGCGTGGGTGTAGGCGCGGTAGCGGTCCAGCGAGACGGGGTTGGCGAGCGGGCCGCGGATGCAGGCGAGCCGGCGGCGGCCGTGGGTGCCGACGAGGTGGCCGACGGCCTGCCGCATCCCGGCGTGGCTGTCGAGGAGCAGCGTCTCGTGGCCGTCGAGGCCGCGGTTGAGGCTGACGACGGGTAACTGCCGCAGCCGCCCGGCCAGTCGGTCGGCGCGGTCGCTCGCGGCGGGCAGGCCGAGGGTGGAGGTCCAGCAGATGACGCCGTCCAGCCGGTCCGCGCCGATGAGTTCGTAGAGCGCGTTGCGCGGGGCGCCGCCGGGCCGCAGCGGGCCGCCGGGGAGGCACACCAGGTTGACGTCGTTGCGCTCGGCCGCGGCGAGGACACCGGACCAGAGGGTGGCACCGACGCCCAGATGGATGTTGGCGGTGACCAGGCCGAGGGTCGGGCGGTGCGGAGGCCCGGGACGGCTGTCGCCGCCGCCGTTCCGCGTCCCGCCCGGCGCGGGCCGCCCCCGCGGGGGGCCGTTCTCCGCCATGGGCTGCCTCGCTCGTCCGGCCCGATCCCATGCCGCCGCTCGGGGCATGCTCCGTCAGGACCGTGGACGATAGCGGCGGGCCCGCGCCCGGGACAAGACCGGTGGATGGACCGGTCCGGTCCCGGGGCGGGCCGCGGAAGGTGCTGCGGAAGGTGCCGTGCGGGCGCGGCTCAGATCTTTCCGACGCCCGCGCCGGCGGTCACGATCGACTTCACCTCGGTGGCGCTGTCGGCCGAGTAGTCGTACGGGATGCTCGCGACGCTGCCGCCGGTCTGGCCCTCGCCGGAGTTGACGAAGTGGTTGTCCTCGGCGACGAGGGAGCCCTCGCCGGAGTCGCCCTCGCCGAGGTGGAAGGGGTCCTCGGTGTTCTCGAAGAAGTTCGCCTCGACCAGCACGCCCGCGTCCTCGGTGGAGGCCACGCCGTAGCTGCCGATGTCGCTGAAGTAGTTGTTCAGCACGTGCACCGGGTTGCCGAAGCGGACGCGCGGGTTGCGCTGGTTGGTGCCGTCGAACCAGTTGTGGACGTACGTGACCCGCAGCTTTCCGGAGTCCTGGCCGCCGTTGTCGTCGGAGTGGCCGAGGAGCATGTTTTTGTCCTGGTCGTGGCTGCGGTTCCAGGACACGGTGATCTGGTCGGAGGCGCGCTTGATGTCGACGCCGCCGTCGCTCGCTCCGGTGATGTCGTTGTGGTCGATCCACACGTTGGTGGATTCCTGCACGTTGATGGCGTCGTCGTTCGAGCCGCTGAAGCTGAGGTTCTGGATGATGACGTTCTCGACGCCGCTGACGTTGAGGCCGCTGCCGGTGATCTTCCCGGAGGTGCCGACGCCGACGACGGTCTTGTCGGAGGCGACCTTCGTCATCTCGCCCAGCTCGATGGTGCCGTCCACCTGGACGACGAGCGGTCCGTCGCTCTGCACGGCCTCGGCGAAGGCTCCGGCGTCGGACACGGTGACGGTCTCGCCGCCCGCGCCGCCGGTGGTGGCGGCGCCGAAGCCGACGGGCGAGGCGGCAGCGGTCCGGCTCGGGGCCTCGGTGCCGCCGGCCTCGCCGGCGGTGCCGCTCGCGGCGGTGATGCCGCTGAAGGCCACGGCGGCCGCCGTCACGGCCACGGCACTGGCCAGCTTGAACTGTGCGCTCGTCCTGCGCATGACATGCTCCGTCCGATGGGGGGGAGTTGGGGGGGTCTCGGTCGGTACGTGGTGCTGGAACAGGCTGTTCACCGGTGCCGCGCGGCCGGCTCACCGATGATGCTAGGGCGGCCTCGTTGGACGATGGGGTGCCGCGTGTGGACTATTGCGCGCGATCGGCGGACGGCTCCGCCGTCCCGGGCCCGCACCCCCGGCAGGACCGGGCCCGTGTTGTCAGTGCGGCGTGCTTCGATGGCCGGTGTCTCGGCCGGTACGGAATCCGCCGCGGCGCACAGGGCGTGACCGGCACCGCCGCCGGTACGGGGACGCGCTGCCCGGAGGCGGTGCGGGAACCGCCGCCGAGGGCGGTGACGTGGGACCGGTGCCGGGATCGTACGGGCCGGTTCCGGGGCCCGTACGGACCGGTGCCGCGGCCGGCCAGGGCCGCGCGCCGTGACCGGTGCCGGGGCGGTGGAGGACCCCGGTGCCGTGACCGGTGCCGGGGCGGTGCAGGACCGCGGTGACCGGGCACCGGGCACCCGGCACCCGGCACCGGAGCAGAAGGACACGGGAAGGGATCGCGACATGACACCCGCGTTGCTCGGCCGCGAGCACCCCGCGGGGCTGCTGCGCGCCGCGATCGCCCGCACGGCCGAGAGCCACGGCGGGCTGGTGCTGGTCACCGGCGAGGCGGGCATCGGCAAGACCGCGCTCGTCACCGGCGCCGCCGAGGAGGCCCGGCGGCAGGGCGCGCTCGTCCTCGGCGGCTCCTGCTGGGACTCCGAGAGCGCGCCGGGGCACTGGCCCTGGGTGCAGGTCGTCCGCGCGCTGCGGCTCGGCGCCCGTCCCGAGGAGTGGTCGGCGGCGGAGGCCGTCGCGGGCCGCGGTCTCGCGGTGCTGCTGGGCGAGGCGCCCGCCCGGCCCGCGGACACCCCGGCGGCCGGCCCCGCCGCCGTCGAGGAGTTCCAGCTGTTCGACGCGGTGACCAGCGCCCTGGTGTCGGTCTCGCGCAGCCGCCCGGTCGTGGTCGTACTGGACGATCTCCACTGGTCCGACACCGCTTCGCTGCGGCTCCTGGAGTTCGCCGCCCAGCACACCTGGTTCGAGCGGCTGCTGCTGATCGGCACCTACCGCGACGTCGAGGTGGAATCCCCCGGGCATCCGCTGCGCGGCCCGATGACACCGCTCACGGCGAAGGCCGCGACCGTGACCCTGACCGGCCTCGGCCCGGAGGAGACCGGCGCGCTGATGGCCCGTACCGCCGGACGGGCGCCGGACCCGGAGCTGGTCGCCGCCGTGCACCGGCGCACCGGAGGCAATCCGTTCTTCGTGGAGCAGACGGCCCGGCTGTGGCACAGCGGCAGCTCGGTCACCGCGGTCGCCCCCGGCGTGCGGGACGCCCTCCGGCGGCGGCTGTCCCTGCTGTCCGAGCCGGTCGCCCGGCTGCTGTCGACCGCCGCCGTGCTCGGCGGCGAGTTCCAGCGCCAGGTGCTCGCCGCCACCGCCGCGGCCCCGGTGCCGCAGGTCGACCGGCTGCTCGACGAGGCGGTCGCCGCCCGGCTCGTCACCGCCCGCGGCGCGGGACGCTTCGCCTTCGCGCACGACCTGGTGCGCGAGACCCTGTACGAGTCCCTCGGCGAGGGGGAGGCGGCCCGGCTGCACGCCGAGGTCGTCCGGGCCGTCGACCGCACCCCCGCCCTCGCCGACCGGGTACTGCCCGCCGACCTCGCCCACCACGCGCACCTCGCCGGGCCGGAGCTGCCGCCGGACCGGGCGCTGACCCTGCTGGTCGCCGCGGCCCGGGACGCGGGCGGCCGGCTCGCCGTGGACGAGGTGATCGGCCATCTCCGCCGCGCCCACGCGCTGGCCGGGGCGGCGGGCGAACCGCGCCGTCGCATCGTGACCGCGCTGGACCTCGGCGAGCAGCTGCTGCACGAGGGCTCCCGCGCCGAGGCCTGGCGGTACTGCCGGGACGCCGCCGACCAGGCCCGGGAGCTGGGCGACGCGGACCTGCTGGCCCGCGTCGCGCTCACCCTCCACCGGCAGACCGACCTCCGCGACCCCGACCAGGAGCGCCTGAAGACCGAACTGCTCGCGGAGGCACACCGGCTGACGGCCCCGGGCAGCGCCGCCGACGGGGCCGACAGCGCCGCCCTCGCCCGGCGCGACGAGAGCTTCGCGGACGTCCTGGTCCGGGAGCTGACCGTCCGCTCCACCGCGCTGGCCCGGCGCGGCGGTGACGACGACGCGCTGGAATTCAGCCTGTGGGCCCGGCACAACGCGATCTGGGGCCCGGGCAGCGCCCCCGAGCGGCTGACGCTGATCGACGAGCTGATCGACCTCGCCCGCCGGACCGGTGACCAGGACATGGAGGTCTTCGCCAAGTCCTTCCGCTGGGTGGCGCTCCTGGAACAGGGCGACCCCCGCTGCCTCGAGCAGTTCCACGCACTGCTCCGGCTCGCCGAGCGCAGCGGCACCCCGCGCGCCCGCTTCGCCTCCACCGTCGACGGAGCCATCGTGGCCGCCTTCCGCGGCGGTTTCCCGGAGACGGAGACCCTGCTGGAGCGGACCCTCGCCGAGTTCGACCACGACCATCCGCAGGTGCGCGCGATGGTGGACCACGTCCGGTGGTCGGCCCTGCTGCACCAGGGCCGCTTCGGGGAACTCCCGGCGCTGCACCGCGCCATGAGCGAGTCCGGCCACCCGCACCCCGGACTGCCGGCCGCCGTCACCGCCGTGGAGCTGGGCGACCTCGACTCGGCGCTGCGGCACCACGAGGAGGTCATGGCCGCCGCGGCGGCCACCGGCGGAGAACCGTATCCGCGGGAGTGGGCGCCGCTGTGGCTGCGCTGCCGGGCGCAGACCGCGGCACTCGCCCGCGATCCGGAGCTGTGCGAGCAGGCCCGCGCCGCCATCGCCCCGTACGCCGGGCAGTGGGCCGTCTCCCTGTACGGCTGCGACATCCAGGGGCCGATGGCGCTCTGGAGCGCCCTGCTGGACGCGGCGCAGGAGCGCTGGGACGACGCCGTCGAGGGCTACGGCGAGGCGCTCCGCAGCGCCGCCCGGCTCGACGCCCGGCCCTGGTCGGTCGACGCCCGGATCGGTCTCGCCGGGGCACTGCTGGGGCGCGGCGGGGCGGGGGACGCGGCGAGGGCCCGGGAGCTGCTGGACGAGGCCGTGCGGGAGGCGGGCGAGCTGGGGATGCGCCACATCCCGGGCCGGGTGCGCGAGCTGTGGGCGGCGGCGGGGCACGGTGCGGCTGCCGGTGCCCCGGCCGGTACGGCGGGCGGTACGGCGGGGGGATTGTGTGTCCGTGGGCGGGCAGGGGCCGGGGAGCCGGGGCGGGGAGAGGCGGGCCCGGAGGAGACCGGACCGGGAGAGGCGGGCGCGGGAGAGGCGGGGCGGCGGAGTCCGGAGGCAGCCGCCGACGGGGCCCCGGGTGCGGCCGCACGGACTCCGGGGGAAGCGGGCCGGGACGGACCACGGGCGGCGGCAGCCAGGCCGGAGCGGGACGCATCACGGGCGGCGGCAGCCGGGCCGGAGCGGGACGCATCACGGGCGGCGGCAGCCGGGCCGGAGCGGGACGGACCACGGCGCGACAGGCCGGATCGGGACGCATCACGGCGGGACGGGGCGCAGGGCCGTTCGCGGCGCGTCGGGCCGGAGCGGACCGGGGTGTTCCGGCGGGAGGCGGAGGTCTGGACCCTCACCTATGGCGGCCGGACCGCGCATGCGCCCGACGCCAAGGGGCTGCGGGACCTGCACACGCTGCTGAGCCGGCCGGGCACCGACACCCCGTGCGCGGTCCTGCTGAATCCGGCGGGAGGCGACGTCGTGGTCGCGGCCCGGAGCATGGGCGGCGATCCCGTACTGGACGAGGAGGCCAAAGCCCGGTACCGGCGCCGGCTCGACCGGCTGGACACGGAGATCGACCGGGCTGCGGCGGCAGGTGACGACGCGCGCGCTGCCGCGTACGACCGGGAACGGGCGGCGCTGCTGGAGGAGTTGCGCGCCGCCGCCGGGCTGGCCGGCCGGGACCGGCGGCTGGGGGACGAGGCGGAACGGGCCCGCAAGACGGTCACCGCGCGGATCCGCGACAGCCTCCGCAAACTGGACCGGCTGCACCCGCCGCTGGCGGCACATCTGCGCGCCACCGTCACCACGGGTGTGGCCTGCTGCTACACCCCGGACGGGACCGTCTGGCGGCTGTGAGGTCCGCCGGAGGGCCTCGGCGGCGGGCACCGCCGGAGGATCTCGCCGCACCCGGACAACGGGCCGCACCCGGACAACGGGCCGCACCCGGACAACGGGCCGCACCCGGACAACGGGCCGCGCCGGGAAGTCTCCCCGGCGCGGCCCGTCCGTCCCACGGCACCGTCGGCGACCGCGGCTCCCGGTGGCGCGGCTCGCGGCAGTCCCGTCACTTCCGGTTGTAGAGCCGCATCGTCAGCGTCCCGAAGACGGCGACGAACGCCGCGCTGGAGATCAGTACCCAGCTGATCTCACCGGTGTCCCAGCTGCCCGCCATCAGCGCGCGCACGGCCGCCACCAGGTGGGCGATCGGGTTGACGTCGACAAAGGCCTGCAGCCAGCCGGGCATCGTGTCCGGATTGACGAAGACGTTGCTGAGGAAGGTCGCCGGGAACAGCACCATCATGCTGACGCCCATCACGGACTTCTCACTGCGCAGCAGCAGCCCGAACATCGTCCAGACCCACGAGAACGCGAACGAGAACACCAGCAGCAGCGCGATCGCCGCCAGCACACCCGCGGCGCCGCCCTCCGGCCGGAAGCCGAGGATCAGCCCGACGGTGAGGATCACCAGCGAGGCCAGCGTGTAGCGCAGCAGGTCACCGAGCAGATAACCGACCATCGTCGACGGCCGCCAGATCGGCAGCGTACGGAAGCGGTCGAAGACGCCCTTCTCGATATCGGTGTTGACCGAGACACCGGTGTACATCGTGATCATCACGACGCTCATCACCATGATCCCGGGCAGCAGGAACTGCAGATACTCACTGGTCGATCCGGCGAGCGCGCCACCGAACAGATACGTGAACATCAGCGTCATCATGATCGGGAAAATGGTGACGTCGAAAAGCTGCTCGGGCACATGCTTGATCTTGAGCACGGCGCGCCAGCCGAAGGTCAGCGAGGCCGACCAGGCACTCGGCCGCGGCGGGCGTTCCTTGGCGATCAGTACGGCGGCCAGGCTCTCGCTGCTCACCGGCGCGAGTTCCGCGGACCGGTCGTCGGTGGTGGGGGCGGTGGTCATGCCGAGGCCTCCTCTTTCACGGTGGCGGGGTGGTCGGTGAGGGCGAGGAAGACCTCGTCCAGGCTGGGCTGGCCCAGCGAGAAGCTGTCGACGGTGATGCCGGCGGCGGTCAGCTCGGACAGCGCGCGGGCCGCCTGGTCCGCCGCGCCGAGGTCCGCGGCAGCCGTCTCCGTACGGTCCGCGGCCCATGCCCCGGCGACCGTTCCGGCCCCGATCCGCGCGGTGAGCGCCACCGGGTCCGGGTCCGTCTGCACCTGCGCGTCCAGCGTGCGGAGCAGGACCTTCTCCGCCTCCGGACGCTGGGCGGCGTCCCGCAGCCGCAGATGGATCGCGCCCGCCCCGACCGACGCCTTCAGCTCGCCCTTGGTGCCCTCGGCGATGACCTTGCCGTGGTCGATGACGGCGATACGGGAGGCCAGTTGGTCGGCCTCGTCCAGATACTGCGTGGTCAGCAGCACCGTCGTGCCCTGGGCGACGACGGCCCGCACGATGTCCCACACCTGGTTGCGGCTGCGCGGGTCGAGGCCCGTCGTCGGCTCGTCGAGGAACAGCAGGTCGGGCGTGTTGAGGATGCTCGCGGCGATGTCGATCCGGCGCCGCATGCCGCCCGAGTAGTTCTTCACCTGGCGGCTCGCGGCGTCGGTCAGTCCGAAGGCCTCCAGCAGCTGGGCGGCCCGCTCCCGCGCGGCGGGCTTCCGGTGGCCGAGCAGCCGGCCCAGCAGGACCAGGTTCTCCGTACCGGTCAGATCCTCGTCGACCGAGGCGTACTGCCCGGTCAGGCTCACCCGGCTGCGGACGGCGTCCGCCTCGCGCAGCACGTCGTGGCCGAAGACGCGGGCCTCGCCGCCGTCGGGGCGCAGCAGCGTCGCGAGCAGCTTGACCGCGGTGGTCTTGCCCGCGCCGTTGGGGCCGAGGACCCCGTAGACGCTGCCGGCCGGCACGACCAGATCGATGCCGTCGACCGCGCGGGTCTCCCCGAACGTTTTCACCAGCCCCGATGTCTCGATCGCCGGTCCGGTCGTGGACTTGCTCATCGTCATCCCCTCTGTTCCCACGTCTCTTGCTCGGTCTTCCTCATTCGCCCGTCGCTGTGCTGACTCCGCGGGCGCCGCGAACTCATCGGTGCGGCGCGCAGGCGGACACGTCTCAGCAGACGTACGGGCGTACGGCCCGCGCCTCCCGCAGCGCGAGGCCCCACCAGACGAGCTGGTCGAGCAGCGCGTCGGCGTCCCGCGCGGGACCGTCCCCGCCGTGCCGCCCGTCTCCGCCGCCAGGACCCTCGCCGCCGGGGAACCCGCCGCCGTCCCGGCCGTCGCCGCCGGGGCCGCCGTCGTTCCGGCCACCGCCGCCGTGGCCGTCCTCGTCGTCCGGTGTGCCGTAGACCAGGTCCAGGCCGACTCCGTCGCGCACGGTCACCGTGTGCAGCTCGGTGAAGACCGATCGCAGCTGCTCCACGGCGTACAGCCCGCGCGAGCGGTGGCCGTAGGAGACGAACCCGACCGGCTTCGCCCGCCACTCCTCGTAGGCGTAGTCGATGGCCTGCTTGAGGGAGGCGGGAAAGCTGCGGTTGTACTCGGGGGTGACCACCACGAACGCCTCCGCCCGGTCGATCTCGGCGGTGAACGCCGCCGTCTGCCGGGTCGGGACCTCCGGGTGGCGCGCCGGGAAGTCGTACTCGGCGAGGTCGACGACGGCCGGCTCGACGGTGTCGCGGTGCCGCACCCGCCCGAGGAACCAGCGGCCCACCGCGTCACCGGCCCGGCCCCGCCGGGTGCTGCCGATGATGACGGCGACCCGCAGCGGGGTCGGCATTCCGGCGCCGCCGCCCCGGGCCTGCCGGGTGGTCGGGTCCACAGGGCACCTCCTTCGTCGGGCTGTCACCGTTGGGGCGCTGGAACGGATCCGGCGGCCGCTGGACCGGGTCCAGCGGGACCGCACGGGCGGGAGGCGGCACGGGCTGCCGGAACCCGGGGGAACCGCGGCGGGGCCGGCCCGATGAGACCCAGCCCGGTGAGACCGAGCCCGGCGGGACCGATCCCCGTGAGGCCGAGCCGGTGGGAAACGCTGCCGGTCACAAACCCGGCCGGTCGGGGACCAGCCGGGTAGTCGCTCCGGGCCGGCTCGGCGGAGCCGGTCGGGGCGGAGCCGGGCAGGGACGGGCCGGGCAGGGACGGCCGGGCAGGGACGGCCGGTCAGGCCGCGTACGGCTGTCGCCTGCGGGCCTCGCGGAGGGCGTCGGCCCACCAGTACAAACTGTCCAACAGGGTCTTCGCGGCGGCACCGTGGCCCTCGGGGTCCGTCGGCCGCCCGTCCTCGCCGAACCGCTCCCACGCCATGTGGAAGCTGACGGTGTCGCGCACCGTCACCGCGTGCAGCTCGGCGAAGACCAGCCGCAGTTGCTCCACCGCGCGCAGGCCGCCGGAGATCCCCCCGTACGAGACGAAGCCGACGGGCTTGGCGTGCCACTCGCTGTGGTGCCAGTCGATCAGGTTCTTCAGCCCCGCGGGGAAGCTGTGGTTGTACTCCGGTGTGACCACGGTGAAGGCGTCGGCCGCGGCGAGCCGGGGACTCACCTCGCGCAACAGCTCCTTCGTACGGGACCCCGGCTCCGCGGTGGGTCCGGCGGTGTCGAGGCGGGCGTCCGCGAGGTCGATCAGATCGACGTCGAACTCGGGGCGCTTCCGGGCCTCGTCGGCGATCCAGTGGGCGACGGTCGGACCGAAGCGGCCCTCCCGGACGCTTCCGATGACGACGGCGAGACGGACGGGCTCGGTGGACATGCGAACTCCTCAGGGTTCGGGCTTCTCCCTACATCTGAAGCCTCCAACCTCAAGAGGACTTGAGGTCAAGCCCTTCCGGACTCCCGCTTACGGGACGGTGCGCGGCTCGGAGCCGACGGTGCGCGGCCGGGAGCGCTCTCCGCGCGGGTCGGCCGGATTCGCCGGGATGGTCGTGCGGGATCACCGGACGGCCGGGCTCACCGGACGGGCGGATGGCCGGACGGGCGGATGGCCGGACGGGCGGACGGACGGGCGGACGGGCGGACGGGCGGACGGCGCACGCCCCGCAGCCAGGTGATCCGGCTCCCGCCCGCCCGGCCGGGCCGGTCCGGATCAGGCCGGGTGTCAGCCCGGGTCAGTCCCCGGCCGCCGATTCCGTGCGGCTCCGCCGCCATCCGGCGCGGCGCCGCGGATGCACCGCCCGGCCCAGTCGCCGGCCCACGACGAAGTAGCCGAGCAGGGCACCGAACGTGTTGAGAATGACGTCGTCGATGTCGAAGGCCCGCCCGGTCACGCCGAGGCCCTGCACCAGTTCGACCAGCACCATCACCAGCGCCGTCAGCAGCGCGATGCGCAGCAGCCCCCGCGTCCTCGGCAGCAGCACCGGCAGCAGCACCCCGAAGGGCACCCCGAGCAGTACGTTGCCCCCGATCTGCTTCGCGGCGTCCCGCAGGCCCGGCTGGTCCAGATAGGCCCGGATCGAGTCACCGGGGCGCAGATTGCTGTGGGTGAGGTGTTCGGAGGCGGCGGACGGGGTCAGCGTCAACCGGGCCAGCAGCACCGCGAACCCCACCATCGCGGCGAAGGCCACCAACGTGACCAGCAGCCGCAGGAGCACGGCTCCCCACGTCGGCCGGACCGGCGCCGACGCCGCGCTCCGGATACCGGTACGGGCCCCGGGCTTGCGGCCGGACCGCCCGGCCCCGCTCTTCGTTCGGCTCGTACGGCCGCCGCTGCCGGGGCGGCCACCGCCACCGCCGCGGCCACCCCGTCGTCCCGCGCCGAACAGTGCCGTGCGGGCCATCCGGACCTCCCCTGGTCGTTGTTGTCCAGCCCTGCGGTTACCCCGCGTTAGTTCCGGCACACGAACCGGCTGCCCGTCGCCCGTCACCCGAACGGCGGTGCCTTTCGAGCAGCCTTCAGCCCGGGGTGGTGCCCTGGTGAGTGTCCGGGCGTACGTCCCGACCACCTCGGCGCCCGGCCACCACAACGCCCGAGGCGCCCGACCCGCGAGCGCCCGAGCGCCCGACCAGGAAGGCCCGTCATGCGAAGGATCGCGATATCGGCCGGAACCACTCTCCTCACCGGCATGCTGCTGGTGACACCGGCAGCGGCACAGCCGCAGGAGGCACCGGCGGCCGGCGTCACCCAGGCACAGGCCGCCCAGGCACAGGCCGCCCAGGCACAGTCCGTACAGGCGCAGTCCGTACAGGCGCAGGAAGAGGGCGGCGACAGCAACGGCGGCCACGGACTGTGGGGCCTGCTGGGGCTGCTGGGCCTGCTCGGTCTGGCGCCGAAGAAGAACAAGCAGTCCCGCACCGACACCAGGCCGCCGACCGCGTCGGGCGGCGACACCGGAAGCGGCGCCCACACCCCGCGCTGAACCGCGCACCGGCGCACCCCGCACACCCCGCACACCCCGTGAGCGCCGTCAGCGCCGTCAGCGCCGTCAGCGCCGTAAGCGCCGTAAGCGCTGTGTGCCCCTGCGCGCCACACCGGCCGTGCGCGCCACACACGCCGCGCGCGCCGGGAACTGACACCGCCACAGGCGCCGTACGGATCCCGCGGCCGCCCCGCCCGCATCACCGGCCGGGTTTGCCGTGGGCCGTACCGGCTACCCGAAGCGGGTGAGTGACACGCGACAGATCCGGGTGGGCCGGCGCACCCTCGACATATCCCGCCCGGACAAGGTGCTGTTCCCCGACGACGGCATCACCAAGGCGGACCTGGTGGAGCACTACCGGGCCGTCGCCCGGCGCATGGTGCCGCAGTTGCGCGAGCGGCCCCTGATGATGGTCCGGCACCCCGACGGGATCGCGAAGAAGGCGCTGGTCCAGAAGAACGCCCCGGACTACTTCCCGGACTGGGTGCACCGGGCCGAGATGGCCAAGGAGGGCGGCACCGTCACCCATGTGGTGTGCGACGACGCCGCGACCCTCGCCTATCTCGCCGGGCAGGCGTGCGTCACCCCGCACCGCTGGCTGTCCCGCGCGGACCGGCCCGACCACCCCGACCGGCTGGTCTTCGACCTCGACCCGGCCGAGGGCGCCGGCTTCGGCGACGTCCGCCACGCCGCCCGGCAGGTCTGCGGGCTGCTGGACTCGCTCGGCCTGCCCACCCTGCTCATGACGTCCGGGTCGAGCGGCCTGCACGTGGTCGTCCCGCTGGACCGGCAGGCCGACTTCGACTCCGTACGGTCCTTCGCCCGGCACGTCGCCGAGGTGCTGGCCGAGCGGCACCCCGACCGGCTCACCACCGAACAGCGCAAGGCCGACCGCAAGGGCCGGGTCTATCTGGACGTCCAGCGCAACGCGTACGCCCAGACGGCAGTCGCCCCGTACGCGGTCCGCGCCCTCCCCGGCGCGCCGGTCGCCACCCCGATCGGCCGGGAAGAACTGGACGACCCGGAACTCACCGCCCGCCGCTGGACCATGGCCACCATCGGCGAGCGACTGGCCGCCGAGGACCCGTGGTCGGGCATGCCCCGCCGCGGCCGCTCCCTGCGCTCGGCGGAAAGCCGCCTGGCCCGCGCCGCCTGAACCGGCCCGCCCGGCGGCGCCGGTCACCGAAGCGCCCCGCCCGCGCCCGCGGCACATCCCCCGAGACGCCCCGCAAGGCGTCCCGCCCGCAAAACGGCGCGGCACCCGCGGACGTGAATCCGCCGGTGCCGCGCCGCCGTTCCGGCCGAGCTCGGGTCAAGGGGCTCCGGCCGTTGGTGTGTACGGTCTCCCAGTCCTCGTGGCGTTCCTGGCGTTCCTGGCGTTCCGGACCACCGGACTCCCGGTGTCCCGTCTCTCAGACACCCGTACGACTCTCACGGCCGTACGACTCTCACGACGCGCCACGACTCCTGCAACTCAGAGGTCCAGAGCACCAAGAGGACTCAAACGACTGAGACGGACCGAGGCGACTGGGACGACCGAGGCGCCCGAGGCGGCACGGGCCGCTCAGGCACCGATGTCCCGCCCGTCCCGCCGCCAGACGCTGACGACCGCCGGGCGCGAGACCTTCCCGGGTCCGTCCGGCCAGGCGGAGCCGGGCTGCTCCGCGCTCGCGCCGTCCACCTCGCCCGGGTGCTGGACCGCGACCAGCACCCGGCGCTCCTGCACCACCGGTCCGCAGGTCTCCGCGCCCACCGGCACGGTCAGGAACTGCTTGATCTGCCCCTCGTTCCGGCCCGAGGTGGCGACGCCGAACAGCCCGTCGTGGTTGCCGAGCGCGTTGCCGTCCGTGGAGATCCACAGGTTGCCGTACGGGTCGAAGGTGAGGTTGTCCGGGCAGGAGATCGGGCTGACCTGCTCCTTCGGGAAGCCCGCGAAGTAGGTGGACTCGTCCTCCGGGTCGCCGCAGACCAGGAACAGCCGCCAGGCGAAGCGGGTGCCCGCCGGGTTGTCCCAGCGCTCGGACAGCTCCAGGACCTGGCCGTGCTTGTTGGCGTTGCGCGGGTTGGCCTCGTCCGGGCCCGGCTTGCCGTCCTTGCCCCGGTCGGTGTTGTTCGTCAGCGCGACGTACACCTTGCCGGTGCGCGGGCTCGGCTCGACGTCCTCGGGGCGGTCCATCTTCGTGGCGCCCGCCTTGTCGGCGGCGATCCGGGTGAAGACGTAGACCTCCTCGGCGGTCATGCCCTCGACGTACGAGGTGTCGCCGGACGCCAGCTTGATCCACTCGCCGGAGCCGTCGAACTCGCCGTCCCGCGGCAGCTCGCCGTCGCCGAGCACCTGGTCGGCCGGGCTGTTGCCGTCCAGCTTGGCGACGTAGAGCGTGCCCTCGTCGAGCAGGCCGAGGTTGTGCTCGCGGGCGGCCCGGCTGTCGCCGCGGGCCATCCGACGGTTCGACACGAACTTGTACATGTAGTCGAAGCGCTCGTCGTCGCCCATGTAGATCACGGGCCGGCCGTCCCGGGTCAGCCGGGGCTGCGCGGCCTCGTGCTTGAACCGGCCGAGCGCGGTGTGCTTGCGGGGCACCGACTCCGGGTCGTACGGGTCGAACTCGACGATCCAGCCGAAGCGGTTGACCTCGTTCGGCTCCTCGGTGACGTCGAACCGCGGGTCGAACCGCTCCCACTTGCGGTCGCTGGCGCCGCCGGACAGGCCGTACCGCTTGAGGCGCGCGGCGTGCTCCGGGTCGGTCACGGAGTCCGCGTGCGCGAAGTACTGGTTGAAGTTCTCCTCCGCCGACAGCACGGTGCCCCACGGGGTGGTGCCGCCCGCGCAGTTGTTGAGGGTGCCGAGCACCGTGGTGCCCTCGGGGTCGGCGGAGGTGCGCAGCAGCTCACTGCCCGCGGCCGGGCCGGTCAGCCGGAAGGGGGTGGTGGCGGTGATACGGCGGTTGATCCGGTGCCGGGGCACGGGGGTGAGCGCGCCGCCGCGGCGGTCCTCGCGCACGACGACGACGGACAGCCCGTGCGCGGCCCAGCCGATCTCGGCCTGCTCGCGGGTCGGGTTCTCCGGGTCGTAGCCGGTGAACATCAGCTGCTCGTCGGTGTACTCGTGGTTGGCGACGAGCAACTGGTGGCCGCGCTCGCCCGGCAGGTCGAGGAGGGCGAGGAAGTCGTTGTTGTAGCCGAACTGCCCGGCCTGCGCCTTCGCCGTCTGCCGCTCGGCGTCGAAGGCCGGGGCACCGCGCAGGATCGGGTCGCCCCAGCGGATCACGATCTTCTGCTCGTACCCCTCGGGCACGGTGACGGTGTCGGCGGTGTTCGGCGCCACGGCGTCGAAGCGCAGCCCGCGCGCGGCCTTGTGCCTGCCGTGCTCGTGGCCGCCGCGGCCCGCGACCGGCGCGGCCTCGGCGGCGGGCGCCTGCCCGAACGCCGTCGCGCCGGCGGCCGAGGCGACGGTGACGACGGCGCCCGCGCGCAGCACCGAGCGGCGCGAGAGCGCGGCGGCTATAACATCGCCCGCGTAGGCGTTGTCACTGGTGTTGGGCACCTCGTGGAAGCAGGCGTCACCGCACCGGTAGCGGCAGGTCAGCGCGGAACGACCGCCCGGGTGCGAGCTGATGAGCGGCAGAAGTCTGCGCACTTCGTCTCCCTTGTGTGGACCTTGACCGGCGCGGCCTGCGCCGACATCGCGTCGGAATCTCTCGTCGGCCGCGACGCTATGCGCGTGGATCCGCGCGGCGACGGCATTTAGGTGAACGGTGAATGAAACCGGGGCGGACGGCATGTGCCCCCAGTGGCACGGGTTTCGGGTGTTTCGGCCCGCGTACCGCACCCCCGGGGGGCGAGGGGCCGGAGCCGCGAACGACTACCATCCGTGGGCATGGCTGATGCGGCGGAGGACCTGATCGTCGATCTCCGCGACCGGAGACTCGTAACGCTGGACGACTTCTGGGACGCTGTCGCCGAGACGTGCGCCCTGCCGGGCTGGTTCGGCCGGAATCTGGACGCGTGGTGGGACGCGGTGGAGACAGGAGGAGTGTCCGCCGTGATCGACGCGCACCGGAGCCTGACCGTACGGGCACGGGCCCAGGGGTTGTTCGCGCCGGGGTCCCCGGACGGGCAGCGCCTCTCCCGGCTCTTCGCGGAGGCCACCCGCGCCCGGCTGGACCTCGCTGGCTAGCCTTACATGTCCGTCCTGGTCGGGGACGAATCCCGCATCTCGGACATTCATCGCACCCGATACTTGTAAAGGGCTTCTCCCATGGGCATTCGGAGTCTGCTGCGGAATGTGTTCGGCCGGTCCCGGGCTGGTGGGGACGAACGCGGGGCGGACGCGGCCCCGGCGCCCGCGGGGAGCGAGACGGCCCCGGCGGCGGAGCAGTCGGCCTCGATCCCGGCCCAGCCGACGGGCGCGGACCGCGAGCCGAAGCCGTCCGAGCCGTCCCCGGACGGGTCGTCCTCGGGCACGTCGTCCTCGGACACCTCGTCGTCCGGTACGGCGGCCTCGGACACGGCCTCTTCGGACACGGCCTCGGCGTCCTCGCGGGAAGGCACGTCGGCCCGGTCCGACTCCTCGCCCTCCTCCGCGATCGCCTCCGACCTGCTGGCGGCGTTCGACGCGCCGCGCAGCACGACCCGGGACACCGGGCGTGCGGCGGAGGCGAACCGGGCCTCCGCCGAGGCCAAGGAGGAGGCCGCCGGACTGTCCGGGGACAACGCCCCGGAACCCGGCACGGAGCGCCGCGGCGCGAAGCGCGACCTGGCCGCGGAGGCCACCGCCGACGCGGCGGCCGCGACGGATGAGGCGGACGCCGCCGTCGCGGAGCTGTCCGGCGACAACACCCCCGAGCCGGAAGCCGCTACGCCCGCCGCCGAGGCCAAGGAGGAGGCCGCCGGGCTCTCCGGCGCCAACGCCCCGGAGCCCGGCACGGAGCCGGAGGCGGCGAAGCCCGGCCTCGCGGCCGAGGCCGCCGCCGACGCGAAGGCCGCCACGGAGGAGGCCGACGCCGCCGTCGCCGAACTCTCCGGCGACAACACCCCGGAGCCGGAAGCCGCCACGGAGGAGACACCGGCCGCCCCGGCGGAGAAGACGGCCGGGAAGACCGCCGCGAAGAAGACGACCGCCAAGAAGGCCCCGGCCCGGAAGACCGCCGCGAAGAAGGCCGACGCCGAGGCGCCCGCGGGGGAGTCCGCGGGAGAGTCCGCGGCGAAGAAGGCCGCCACCAAGAAGGCAGCCGCCCAGAAGGCTCCTGCCAAGAAGACCGCTGCCAAGAAGACCGCGGCGAAGAAGGCGGCCACGGCGCGGACGACCGCCCCGGCGGCCGGTTCCGACCTGGCCGGCCTCCGCGAGACGGCGGGCGCCGCGCTCGCCGCGCACGGGCTCGCGGGCGAGCGCGCCACCGTCCACCTCGTTCTCGACCGCTCCGCCTCGATGCGCGGTTACTACAAGGACGGCAGCGTCCAGCGGCTGGCCGAGCAGACCCTCGCGCTCTCCGCACACCTCGGCGACGGCACCGTTCCCGTCGTCTTCTTCTCCACCGAGGCCGACAGCGACGGCGAGATCTCCCTCGACGCGTACGAGGGCCGCGTCGAGGAACTGCACGGCGAACTCGGCGGCCGGACGAACTACCACCGTGCCGTGGAGGCCGTCGTCGAGCGGCACCGGAAGTCCGGCGCCGACGGCCCGGCGTTCGTCGTCTTCCAGACGGACGGCGCGCCCTCCGCCAAGGTGGCGGCCGAGAAGGCCCTGTGCGAGGCGTCGGAGCTGCCGCTGTTCTGGCAGTTCGTCGGCTTCGGCGAGCCGGAGGACAAGGCCTTCGACTTCCTCCGCAAGCTCGACGCGCTGGCCGTCCCGGAGCGGCGGAAGGTCGACAACGCGGCCTTCTTCGCGACCGGCACCGAGCCGAGGACGGTCGCGGACGACCTGCTGTACGAGCGGCTGCTGGCCGCGTACCCGGCGTGGCTGGCAGCCGCGCGCGAGGCAGGGGTCCTGAGCTGACGCCGACCGGGGCTCCGGCCCCGGCTCACGGAACGGGCGCGGG
>NZ_WHPN01000292.1:0-9676 GCF_009735685.1 Streptomyces lycii
GTCCAGGCCGAAGAACGTGACGGCCCGGGCCGCCATGCCGCTCTGCGGCAGGTTGTGGCCGGCGCCCTGGATGCTGATGGCTTCGACGGGTGTCTGGTCGCCGGTGCCGCCGTAGCGGGTGCGGGTCCAGCCGGACTGCGGGGTGTCGGTGGAGTCGGGGGTCCGGCTCAGTCCGTGGACGTTGGTCCACTGGTCGATCTGCTCGGTGAAGTTCGGGTAGCGCAGGGTGTCGTCGTTGGTGCCGTGCCAGATCTGCATGCGGGGCCGTTCGCCGCTGTATCCGGGGTACGCGGCGCGCGCCAGGTCGCCCCACTGCTGCGGTGTCCGGTCGACGGTGCCGCCTGCGCAGGCGCTGTTCCAGCCGGAGCCGTCGTTGTTGGCGAAGCAGCTGTGGGGTACGCCGGCGAAGGCGGCGCCGGCTTGGAAGACGTCGGGGTAGTTGCCGAGGAGGACGTTGGTCATCATGGCGCCGGAGGAGGCGCCGGTGGCGTAGATCCGGTCGGGGTCGGCGTTGTGGTGTTGTTCGACGTGGCGGACCATGGAGCGGATGCCGACGGGGTCGCTGCCGCCGTCGCGTTCGAGGGCCTGGGCGGAGGAGACGTCGAAGCACTGGCCGCTGCGGGTGGCGGAGGGGTAGACGACGATGAATCCGTGGCGGTCGGCGAGGGAGGCGAACTCGGTGCCGGAGAAGAAGCCGGGTCCGGTGCCGGTGCAGTAGTGCACGGCGACGAGGACGGCCGGGTTCTCGGGGACGTTGTCCGGTACGTACAGGTGCATGCGCAGGTTGCTGGGGTTGTCGCCGAAGTTGGTGACCTCGGTCAGCTGCGCGGCCGGAGCGGCGGCTGCGGCGGCCGCGGCGGGGGAGGCGGGGGAGGCGTCCGCGGGTTCGGCCGCCGCCGGGGACGCGGTGCCGCACACCGCCGCCAGCAAGGGGAGAAGACCGCCCGCGAACACGGCGAGCAGCTTCCGGAACGGGGTCCGGGGCGCTGCTGCCCTGCTGTGGGGCGCAGGACTGGTGGACATGGGACTGTCCTTTCTGGGTTGCGGCTCTAAACTGCGGCCGTGAAGGGATTGCTGCTGCGGCTGTCGGCACTGGACCCGGACGCGGCGACCGCGCTTCGCGTGATCGCCCACTTCGAGGCCCTGCTCAGTGGCGCGCCCGACCCGGTCTCGCTGGTGAGGTCCACCGCGGGGCTCGCCGAATGCCCGGCCGGACTGGAGCTGGCCGACGGCCGGACGGTGCGTTTCGGGCCCGACGGGCACGCGCTGGCCGGCGTCCCCGAACGGGTCTCCGGGGCGGCCGTTTTCGGCCCGGCGGCGCGCGTTCCGGCCGTTCCGGATACGGCCGGGGAACGGGACGGCGCGGCCGCCGAAACCGGCACCGGCACCGGCATCGCGGCCACGGGCACCGGGATCCCCGGCGGCACGGCCACCGGTAGCGCGGTCCCCGGTACGGGGACCCCCGGCCCCGGGATCTCCGGACTCGTCGGCGGCAGGGAACAGGGCGCCGCCGAGCGGGCGGCCGCCGAGGGCCCGTACGGTGGCCCGGACCCCGCCGCCCGCCCGGGTTCCGCCGTCGCCCCGGCACCCGGGGAGACTCCCTCCGGCCCGTCCGGCCGCGTCTGGCTGGAGCGGCCCGGTGCCCCCGGCCCCCTCGACGAACTCGTCCTGGAATGGATGGCGCTCGCCGCCCGGGTCGTCGTCGCGGACAACCGCAGGCCCCGCGAGCCGGAGCCGCCGCACGTCGCCGACCCGGCCCTCGTCGAACTGGTGCTCTCGGAGCGGGAAGCCGTCGAGGACCGGGCCCGCGCGCTGCGCCTGCTCGGCCTCACCCCGGAACTGCCGCTCCGCGTCCTGGCCGTCGCGGGCGGCCCCGGCACGGAGGTCGGGGTCGAAGCGGTCGCCCTGCTCGGCCGCAGCGGTTTGCGGGCCGTCGTGCGGATCGCGGGCGTCGGGGAGCTGGGGGCCGTACTGGTGCAGCCCCGGGACGGCGAGACCGCCTCGCCCGCCGAGGAACTGCGCGCGGTGACGGCCGAGCGCATGCGCGAGGCGGGTGCGGCGCGGCAGTCGGCCCGGCGGGTACGGGCCGGAGTCGGCGGCAGCAGCGCCGCACTGGAAGCGCGCACCTCCTGGACGCAGGCCCGGAACGCGCTGCGGTTCGCGGTCGCAGGCGACCCCGCGGAGGCCGTGATCGACCACGATGCGCTGGGCCCCGTGGCCCTGCTCGCGGAGATCCCGGTGGAGCTGCTGCACGCGCAGCCCGACGTACGGGCCCTCGCGGCCCTGGCGGAGGGCGAGACCGACGGTACGGGCATCGCCGCCCTGGCCGCGTTCTGCCGTACCGGCTCGCTGCGCCAGGCCGCCACGGAACTCCATCTGCACCACAGCTCGGTGGCCGCGCGCCTGGCCCAGGTGGAGGGGGCGCTGGGGTGGCGGCTGCGCGACCCGGGGGACCGCTTCCGCGCCCAGCTGGCGCTGTACGCCTGGCGGCTGGCGGCGGCGTCACGGAAGTGAGGCCGGGCCGTACGGCATTGCGGACGGGCCGGAGAATGAGGCCGGTCCGGGAGACGAGGCCGGGCCGGGCCCGTGCCGGATGCCCGGCGGGCCGTACGCGGACTCCGGTCGGCCGCGCCCGCGCGGGCGCCCGGGTCTGCCGTACCGGCGCGAGGACCGGCCGCGCGGGCCCGCGGGCCGGTGGTGCCGGAGAACGCACGCACGTCCGGGCCCACCCGGAGGTGCGGGCCCGCCGCCCGGGCGCCGCGGCGCGAGCCGGCCGGGCCGTCCCTCCGCACCGCCGGGCGTAAGGCGCTCACCGCCCCGCTCACCGGGCCAGCACCCGGCGCAGCGCGCCGACAGCCCCCGCGGTGATGCGCTGGGCCACGTCCGAGTGCGTGACCATGACCGCGCCGTGGAAGGTGCCCGGGAAGAGGTGCAGTTCGGCCGGGACTCCGGCGGCCAGCAGCGCGCGGGCGTAGTCGACGCCCTCGTCCCGCAGCGGGTCGAACTGCATGACCGAGACGTATGCGGGCGGCAGACCCGCCAGCCCCACCGTGCCCGGAAGTCCCCCGGCACCGGGAAGTCCCTCGGCACCGGGAAGTCCCCCTGTGCCGGCAAGTGCCCCGGTGCCGGACAGGCGCCCTTCCCCCGGCAGCCCCCCGGGCAGTCCGGCCGTGCCGGGCCGCCCCGCGGCGTCCGGTCGCTCCTCGCCGGCGGCCGGCCCTGCCGTGCCGGGAGGCTCCTGGCCGGCGGCCGGTCCGGAGGCACCGGCCGGTCCGCCCGCCGCGGGGCCGTACCGCAGCGCGGCGCCGGCGAGTTCCGCCGATCCCGCCCGCGCGGGCGCCGCGTACGGCGGGACACCGGCGGAACCGGGCACTCCGGGACCGAGGTAGGCGTCCCAGCTGAGCCGGGCGTTGCGCCGGTTCCACACCGGGGTGTCGGTGAACTCCAGGGCGCTCGGGGTGGCCAGCCGGTCGTCGAGCTCGGGGCTCATCAGCAGCTGGAAGCAGATGTCCGGGCCGCCGCGGTCGCGCGCGAGGAGCGCCAGTCCGGCGGCGAGCCCGGCACCGGCGCTGTCACCGCCCACCGCGATCCGGTCGGCCCGGATGCCCAGCTCGGTGGCGTCCTTCGCGAGCCGGCAGAGGACCGCGTAACAGTCCTCCAGCCCGGCCGGGAACGGGTGCTCCGGCGCCAGCCGGTAGTCGACCGAGACGACGAGCGCGGGCAGTTCGCGGCTGAGCATCAGATTCCAGGCGTGGTCCACATCGGGCGAACCGACGACGTAGCCGCCGCCGTGGAGGCTGAGAATGGCCGGCAACGGGCCGCGGACGCAGCGCGGACGGTAGATCCGCACCATGACGTCGGGCGCGCCCTCGGGGCCCGGCCAGCGGACCTCCTCGACGTCCACCCCGGCCTCGTCCGCCGCCGACACCGCGTCGGCCAGTTGCTCCGCCTGCGCCGCCCGGGCCGCCGGAACATCGGAGATGTCGACCTCCGGCATCATCACGACGGCCGCGGCGAGTTCGGGGTCGTACGGGTAGCGCATGCCTTCCTCCGGTCGGACGTGGGGTAGTGGCGCCCCGTGGCTCCGTACGGACCCCGGTGGGCGGGTCGCGAACGGCGCGCGCCACCTCCGACGAGCGTGTGGCGTGAGAACCGTGACACGGCGGATCCCCGCAGGTCATCAGACAGGTGTCGGGAGAACTCCCGCGCCGGTCCGACACCCGCGCGCTCTTCGTAACATTTTCGGCGCCACCCGCTCTCGTACGGCCTCCAAGGACGTCCCCGACCTGCGGAAACGGCAGTCGAAGGGTTCGATGTACGGCTCTTGACGTGCGTGAACACCCTTTCTAACGTCACCTCCGCCTGTCCGGAAGGGCGCCGGAAATTTTCGGCCGACATGTGCCGGGCGGGTCCACCCGGAGACGTTCGGCCCTCCCTTGCGTACCCAGGGACCGGGGCCCGCCGTGCAGGGGCGGGAACCGGGGAACGGCCGGGCCGGGCAACAGCCGGAAACAGCCGGACAACAGCCGGAAAACAGCTGAAAAGGGGTCAGGGATGACGAGGAAGAACGGCACGACCGGCAGAACCGGGACCGGGCGGCAGGACGCCGTCCGGTCCGCACAGCCCCGGCGCGGGCGGCGCCCGGTCGGCCCCGTGCTGCTGTTCGCGGGGCTCGCCGGCCTCTGCCTGACGGTGGTCGCCCCCGCGGGAGCCTCGGAGGCACCCGCGGCGGACCGCGGGCCCGGCCGGGGACACGCCACCTCCGCGATCGTCGACTCCACCCGGCACGACGGCCGGTCCGTCGCGCTCACCTTCGACGACGGCCCGAACCCCACCGACACACCGAGGCTGCTGGAGGTGCTGCGCGAGCACCGCGTCAAAGCCGTCTTCTGCCTGTGGGGCGAGCACGTCGAGCAGCATCCGGAGGTGGTCCGCGCGATCGTCGCCGACGGCCACGCCCTCTGCAACCACACCATGCGCCACGACGACATCAGCGCCTGGTCACCCGAGCGGATCCGCGCCGACCTGCGGCAGACCAACGAGGCGATACGCAGGGCCGTGCCCGGATCGGCGCCGGTCCGCTGGTTCCGTGCCCCGTACGGCAGCTGGGGCGAGCACGCGGCGGACGTCGCGGCCGGGATGGGCATGCAGCCGCTCGGCTGGCGGCTCGACATCGCCGACTGGGAGCCGCCCGGCACCGACGAACTGGTCCGGCGCCTGGAGGAGGGCATCACCCCGGGCGCCGTCGTACTGCTCCACGACGGGGGCGGGGACCGGAGCCAGACCGTCGAGGCCGTCGACCGCGTCATCCCGGTGTTCAAGGACCACGGCTGGCGCTTCGACCGGCCGGCCCGCCGCGGCTGACGGGAACGCCGCCCGGCCCGCCCGCCGGGCGGCATCCGGGGCGCCCGCCCCGGCGTCCCGCCCGCGCCCCCGCCCATCACCCCTGCCCACCGCGCTCGTGCCCGGCGCGACGTCCAGCCGAGGAGAACAGACCTATGAGAGCACCGACCGCGTGGCCGACCGCGCGGAGCACCCGCCGGGGCTTCCTGGTGTCCGCGATCGCCGGGGCGCTCCTGCTGACGACCGGTTACGAGGCCCCCGCCGACACCGCCCGCCCCGGCACCGCCCGCTCCGGCGACGGCCGGGCCTGGGTGGGCACCTGGTCGGCCGCGATGACGACCGTGCCGGAGTCGGACGACACCGCCTTCGAGGACCAGACGCTGCGGCAGATCGTCCGCACCGGCATCGGCGGTGACACCCTGCGGGTCCGGCTGTCGAACGAGTTCGGCGAACAGCCCCTGGTCATCGGCGAGGCCCGGGTCGCCCGGCAGTCGGAGGACGGCCCCGGTTCGCGGATCGAGCCGCGCACCGACCGGAAACTGACGTTCGGCGGCCGGTCCTCGGTCACCGTCCCGGCCGGGGCCCCGCTCCTCAGCGACCCGGTCGACCTGCGCCTCCCGGAGGCCGCCGACCTCGTCGTCAGCATTCACCTGCCCGAGCGCACCCCGGCGACCACCGTC
Source organism: Streptomyces lycii (assembly GCF_009735685.1). Lineage (GTDB taxonomy): Bacteria > Actinomycetota > Actinomycetes > Streptomycetales > Streptomycetaceae > Streptomyces > Streptomyces lycii. The sequence continues at coordinate 6,024 of NZ_WHPN01000292.1, forward strand.
AACGCGTTCGCGGCGCAGACCAACTACGTCGCCGACGGCAACGTGACCGGCCGTACCGATCTCGCGGACGCCACGACCACCGACCGCTGGAACTTCCTCAGCGGGGTCAGCGTCCGTACCTCCGACCGTTCCTCGGCCGTCGTCGCCCTCGGCGACTCCATCACCGCGGGCACCGCTCCGGACGCCAACAACCGCTGGTCCGACCATCTGGCCCGGCGGCTGGCGGAGTCCCGGAGCGGCGGCCGGCACGGGAGCGGCGACCGGGGCGTGCTCAACAAGGGCATCAGCGGCAACCGCCTGCTGTTCGACCCCAACCCGCCGGCGGGCCACGAGGCCGAGGCGTACGCGGCACTCTTCGGCGAGAGCGCCCTGCGCCGCTTCGACCGCGACGTCCTCGCCCAGCCCGGCGCCCGTCATGTCGTCGTCCTCCTCGGCGTGAACGACCTCGGGCACCCCGGCACCAGCGCACCCGAGTCCGAGCGGGTCTCGGCCCGTGACGTCATCACCGGCCACCAGCAGCTGATCGCCCGCGCCCACGAGCGCGGACTGAAGATCTACGGCGGCACCATCACCCCGTTCAAACACGACACCCTGGGCTTCCACAGCCCGGAGAACGAGGCTGCCCGCCAAGCGGTCAACCACTGGATCCGCACCAGCGGCGCGTACGACGGCGTCGTCGACTTCGACAAGGCGCTGCGCGACCCGGAGGACCCGGAGCGGCTGCGCCCGGCCTACGACAGCGGGGACCACCTGCACCCCAACGACGCCGGCAACAAGGCCATGGCGGAGGCGATCCCGCTCCGCTTCTTCCGCTGACGGCCGGCCCGGCAGGCCCCGCCGTCAGGCGTCATCAGGCCACTGTCCGAGGAGGGGGAGGGCCGGGCGCCCGGAGTCCGCAGGCTCCGGCGCCCGGCCCTCGCGCCGCGACGCCCGGGCACACGGCCGGCCGAGGGGAGTCCCGTACGCGGCCGCCGGGCCGAGGGGGAGTCCCGTACGCGGCCGCCCGGCCGGAAACGAGGCCCGCGCAGATCCGGTCCCCCGGCGGAAACGAGGCCCCGCACACGTCCGGTCCGCCCGGATGCCGGGCACGCACAGGGCGGTCGCGGTCTGCCCGGGAGCCGGGGCCGCACAGGTCCGGCCCGCCCGGGAGCCGGGTCTTCACGCGGCCGGTCCGCCAAGAACGTGCAAGCCGTCCGGCGGGCCTCCGCAGCAGAATGAGGGCATGACGACCCAGCCCGCACAGCCCGCACAGCCCGCACAGCCCGTGAACCTGACCGAGGCGCTGGCCTCCTTCGACGAGGTCTACAGTCCCCGGATCGTGACGCGCATGAACGACTACGACGTACGGATCGCCCATACGCGAGGGGAGCACGTCTGGCACGTGCACGAGGACACCGACGAGTTCTTCCTCGTCCTGGACGGCCGGTTCGACGTGGCCCTGCGCGACCCGGACGGGGCGGAGCGCACCGTGGTGCTCCACCGGGGCGACACCTTCGTGGTGCCCCGTGGCACCGAGCACAAGCCGTCCTCGCCCGGCGGCTCGATCCTCATGTTCGAACCCTCCGGCACCTCGACGACCGGCGACCGCCACGAGGGAGACGTTCCCGCGCACGTGGACAGCACCACCGGCCACGAACTCGGGACGGCATGACGCCGCTTCCGGTCTTCGAGTGGCGCGGCGCGATCGACAACGCCGCCCTGAACGCCCTGCACGCCGAGGGCTTCGGTCAGCCGCCCGCGGGGACCGACTGGCGTGCCCGGCTGCACCGGCACAGCCTCGGCTGGGTCTGTGCCCGTACGGACGGCCGTCTCACCGGCTTCGTCAACGTCGCCTGGGACGGCGGCGCGCACGCCTTCCTGCTGGACACCGTGGTGGCCCGCGAGCGGCGCGGCAGCGGCGTCGGGGCCGGGCTCGTCGCGACGGCCGTACGGGGGGCGCGCGCCGCGGGGTGCGAGTGGCTGCACGTCGACTTCGCTGCGGAACTGCGGCCGTTCTACCTGGGCGCCTGCGGTTTCCGCGCGACGGAGGCCGGCCTGATCGCCCTCTGACCCCCCGGGCGGGAGCACGCCGACGGGCCGGTGCGGGAAGCCGGTGTGTCGGCGCCCCGGTCCTCGGCGCCCCCGTCGAGGAACCGGGAGGCGCGCCGTGGCCGCGCCTCCCGGTGCGGGAGACGCGGCCACGGTTCACGGGACCCGGCGGCCGGGCCGCCGCTCAGTCCTGGTGCACCTCGTTCGTGCCCGGGCCGCCCGAGAGCGTGTCGCTGCCGGTGCCGCCGTACAGCACGTCGTTGCCGCTGTTGCCGTACATCGTGTCGTTGCCGCCCTCGCCGTACAGCGTGTCGTGGCCCCTGCCGCCGTAGACCAGGTCGTTGTCGCTTCCGGCGCGCAGGATGTCGTCGCCGTCGTCGCCGTAGAGGGCGTTGATGTCGCCGGTTCCGGTGACGGAGTCGTTCCCGGCGCCGCCGCGGCACGTGTACTGGCAGGCACCGACGAGGACGTCGTCCCCGTCGCCGCCGTCGGAGCCGAGGCCGTTGCTGCCGTCGATGCGGTCGTCACCGCCGTCGCCGTTGTACTGGATCTGGCCGACGCCCTGGAGGACATCGTTGTCCGGGCCGCCGTGGACCGCCGCGATCGCGCTGTTGTCGGAGGTGACGGTCACGGTGTCGTCGCCGTCACCGAGGTCGGCCTCGTAGATGGTCGAGTCGTCGGAGCCCAGCGGAGCGGGAACCGTGCACTGCACGACGGTGCGGTCGTCCGCCGACGGGAAGAGGCAGCTGTCCCACTCGCTCGCGGACGCGTCGATGGACATCTCGACCCGGTCGCGGAAGGTGACGCGGTAGTCCGAGCCGAACTCGGAGGGATCGGCGTCGACGTTCTCCACGGAGATCGTCAGCTCGTTCGTCTGTCCGGCGGCGGCCTTGTACCAGACCGCGCCGTCCTCATGGACGAGAGTGGCCGGGCCGGCGGCCGCCGCTGTCTCCGGGGCCGCGTGGGCGGCGGGTGCCATGAGCGCCGTCCCGCCGAGGGCGAGAGCGAGGCCGGCGGCGGCTGCGAGGATTTTGTGCTGAGGCATGCAGAAGTGACCCTTCGCGAAGCTGGTGGTCCTGGTTCGTGGTCCTGGTTCGTGGTCGTGGTCTTGGTCGGAGCGGCCGGCGCGGGGGCTCCGGTGGAGCCGTATCACCGCCGGCGCGCCGTGCCCGGAGAGCGGTGTGGTCGGTCGTGCTCTCCGAACATTCCTTCAGACACCCCGCGAGAGGGCCGGAGTTGCGCTGAAACGACACTTCAGTGGCCCCGGGCAAACATGTCATTCGGGCGCTTCCGAGCGTTACGCCGGAGTGCACCCGCAGGCCACCCACCGCCACCGAGCGGCCTCGCCGCGGCCGGCCCACGCCCGCAGACCCCGCGGACGCCCCCGCCCGCGGGGCCACTGCCCCTGGACCGGCCTCCGGCTTCCACGTCCGGGGTCGGCAGCCGGCTTCCACGGCCGGGGCCCTGCCCGGGGTCGGCGTCCGGCCTCCACGGCCGGGGCCACTGCCCCTGGCCGACTGCCTCCGGCCTCCACGGCCGGGACCACTGCCCCTGGCCGGCTGCCTCCGGTCTCCACGACCGGGACCACTGCCCCGGGCCGCCCACGGCCGAGGGCCGCCACCCCC
>NZ_WHPN01000292.1:9685-16862 GCF_009735685.1 Streptomyces lycii
GCCCTCGGCCGTCGTTCCTGGCGCGCCGTCGTCGCAACGGCGCCCGGGTTTTAGAGGTCGAAGTACATCTCGAACTCGTGCGGGTGCGGCCGCAGCTGGATCGGGGCGATCTCGTTCGTCCGCTTGTAGTCGATCCAGGTCTCGATCAGGTCCGCCGTGAACACGCCGCCCGCCTGGAGGTACTCGTTGTCCGCCTCCAGGGCCTCGAGGACCGCCGGGAGCGACGTCGGGACCTGCGGGACGTTCGCGTGCTCGTCGGGGGCCAGCTCGTAGAGGTCCTTGTCGATCGGCTCGGCCGGCTCGATCTTGTTCTTGACGCCGTCCAGGCCCGCCAGCATCAGCGCGGAGAAGGCCAGGTACGGGTTCGAGGACGGGTCCGGGGCGCGGAACTCGACGCGCTTCGCCTTCGGGTTGGAGCCCGTGATCGGGATGCGCATCGCGGCGGAGCGGTTGCGCTGCGAGTAGACCAGGTTGACCGGCGCCTCGAAGCCCGGGACCAGACGGTGGTAGGAGTTCACCGTCGGGTTGGTGAAGGCCAGCAGCGACGGGGCGTGCTTGAGGATGCCGCCGATGTAGTAGCGGGCGATGTCCGACAGGCCCGCGTAACCCTGCTCGTCGTAGAAGAGGGGGTCGCCGCCGCTCCACAGGGACTGGTGGACGTGCATGCCGGAGCCGTTGTCACCGAAGATCGGCTTGGGCATGAAGGTCGCGGTCTTGCCGTTGCGCCAGGCGACGTTCTTCACGATGTACTTGAAGAGCATCAGGTCGTCGGCCGCGGCCAGCAGCGTGTTGAACTTGTAGTTGATCTCGGCCTGGCCGGCGGTGCCGACCTCGTGGTGCTGGCGCTCGACCTGCAGGCCGGCCTTGTTCAGCTCCAGGGAGATCTCGGCGCGCAGGTCGGCGAAGTGGTCGACCGGCGGGGCCGGGAAGTAGCCGCCCTTGTAACGGACCTTGTAGCCGCGGTTGTCCTCGACCGCACCGGTGTTCCAGGCGCCCGCCTCGGAGTCGATGTGGTAGAAGGACTCGTTCGCGCTGGTCTGGAAGCGGACGCTGTCGAAGACGTAGAACTCCGCCTCGGGGCCGAAGTACGCCGTGTCGGCGATGCCCGTGGACGCGAGGTACGCCTCGGCCTTCTTCGCGATGTTCCGCGGGTCACGGCTGTACTGCTCGCCCGTGATCGGGTCGTGGATGAAGAAGTTGATGTTGAGCGTCTTGTCCCGGCGGAACGGGTCGACACGGGCCGTGGTGAGGTCCGGACGGAGCGCCATGTCCGACTCGTGGATGGCCTGGAAGCCGCGGATGGAGGAGCCGTCGAAGGCCAGCTCCTCCTCGGCGTCGAAGACCTCGGCCGGGATCGTGAAGTGCTGCATCACGCCGGGCAGGTCGCAGAAGCGGACATCGACGAACTTGACGTCCTCATCCGCGATGAACTTCTTCGCATCGTCGGCGTTCTGGAACATGCAACTCCTCCTAGGCCCGCCGTCCGGGTGGGGCGGGATTGCCTCGGGCGCGGCCAGTGCGGTGGCACGCTCGCTCGACCATAGGTTTGAGGCATTTCCCGAGCGTGACCCATTTGTTTCACCGAGGTTAACCGGCGCGGGGGCGGGCGCGCCCGTCGAAACGTGCCCGTGGCCCGGTCGTGCGGCCGGCGGACGCCGACGCCGTGCCGCACGAACGTATGCGGTCCGTACGCCCGGCCGCCCCGCGGACCGCACCGGCGCGGTGCCCGGTCCGCCCCGGTACGGCATGCTACGCCCGGTGCGCCCGGCTCCGGGCCGGTCCGGGCCCGCGCCGGCGGCCGCAGTACCGTGGACGGGTGGAGAACAGGCAGGCAATCGGATCGTGGCTCTCCGGCCCCCGCGCGGCGGCCGAGGACATGGGTGTGGACTTCGGGTACCGCGGACAGCGCCTCGGGCTGCCCGAGGCGGGGCCCGGCTCCGTCGCGGGAGTGGGCCGCCGGCTGGGCGCGCTGTTCGCGGACTGGGCGCTGTGCGTCCTGATCGCGTACGGCCTGCTGTCCGGCGGCGACCTCCGGGCGACGAACAACTGGGCGCTGGCCGTCTTCGCGCTGCTGAGCGTGCTCACCGTGGGGACGGTCGGCAGCACGCCCGGGAAGCGCGTGCTGGGGCTCCGGGTGGTCTCCGCGGACGGCGAGCGGCTGACCTTCGTACGGGCCCTGGCGCGCACCGTGCTGCTGGTGCTGGTCGTCCCGGCGATCGTCTGGGACCGGGACGGGCGCGGACTGCACGACCGGCTGACGGGGGCCGTACAGGTACGGATCTGAGCCGTACCGGTACGGATCCGGGCGGGCCGGTACGGATCCGGGCGGGCCGGTACGGACCCCGGCGGGCGGTACGGACCCGCGGCACGGACCCGTACCGCGGGCCGGAGGGCTCGCCGGCGGCCGTTCATCCACTCCGCGTTCGCCGGTGGCCGGTCACCCGACCGTGCAGCGCGGGGCGCGGCGGGCCGCCCGCCCCGTGCACGGGCGGGGATGCGCCCGGTGCACAGGCCGCGGGGATCGTCCCGCGCACAGGCCGGGGCATCGCCCCGTGGCACAGGCCCGGCATTCACCCCGTGGGCCCGGCATTCAGCCCGTGCGCGAAGGCCCGGGACCAAGCGGTCCCGGGCCTTCGAAGTTCCGTGCGGTGCACGACGGCGGCGCGGTGCGGCGGGCGCGGTGGGGCCGCACGGTGCTAGCCGCAGCCGACCGGGCGCGCCGTCTCCGGCCACGGCGCGGAACGCCCCGCCCCACCGGCGACGGTGGCGGGCCGACCGGCGGTGCCGTGCGCGGCCCGCCCGCCGGGGCCGGGGCGTGCGCGTCAGCGCATCTTGCCGCCGCCCTTGGGCATCCGCATGCCCTTGGGCATCGGGCCCTTCGGCATCGGCATGTTGCTCATCAGGTCGCCCATCGCCCGCAGCCGGTCGTTGACCGCGGTGACCTGCGGGCCGGAGACCACCCGGGGCAGCTTGAGCAGGTGGGTGCGGAGCCTCTTCAGCGGCACCTGGTCCTCGCCGTTGCCCACGACCACGTCGTGGACCGGCACGTCGGAGACGATGCGGGCCATCTTCCGCTTCTCGGACGCGAGCAGGCTCTTGAGCCGGTTCGGGTTGCCCTCGGCGACCAGCACGATGCCGGCCTTGCCGACGGCCCGGTGGACGACGTCCTGGTTGCGGTTCATCGCCACCGCGGGGGTGACGGTCCAGCCGCGCTTCATGTTCTCCAGCACCGCGGCCGCGGCTCCCGGCTGGCCCTCCATCTGCCCGAAGGCGGCACGTTCGGCCCGCCGCCCGAAGACGATGGCCATCGCGAGGAAGGCCAGCAGGAAGCCAAGAATGCCCAGGTAGACCGGGTGCCCGATCAGGAAGCCGATCGCGAGGAGGACACCGAAGGTGACGATTCCCACAGCCGCGAGGACGAGCCCGACCTTGGAGTCGGCCCGCCTGGTCATCTTGTAGGTCAGGGCGATCTGCTTGAGCCGCCCGGGGTTCTCGGTGTTGTTTTCCTGCCTCGCCATGCCATCGAGTTTACGTGGCCGTACCCGCGCCGGTCGCCACGGCCTCCAGTACGTGCTCGGCCTCGTGCCGGTCCCTGGCCCGGCGGCGGTCCTCCAGGACCGCGTTCCAGGCGTTGCGGCGGGCTGTGCGCTGGCCACCGCGCATCAGTACGGCCTCGACGGCGCGCAGTGCGTCGGTGACGGACGGGATCGCGGTGGCGCGTACGGGAGCGGCCTGCATGTCCGATTCCCCTCGGAGCGATGTCACGGGACAGGGGTGCGAGCGGTGCGGGGAGGCGCCGCGGGCACGGGCGGCGGCAGGCGCGGACACGGACGCGGGTACCAACGCGCCCACCGCTGCCGTGTGCTTGTGCGGTGCGTGAATCCAGCGTCACTGATAGGTGTTACCAGGGCATGACGGCCCGGTCAAACCCAGCGGAACAAGGTTGCGGGCCGTACGAACCACGCCGGCGGCATGGCCCGTACGGCCCGTGAATTTGCGGCAGGGAAGGTTCCCGTGAGCCCCGCGAGCCCCGTCGTACGAAGTCCCGGTGAGCCCGTGCGGGCCCTCAGACCGCCTGCGGGGTCACAGCGGCACCGCCCGGCGCGGCGGCACCGCGCTCCGGGGCCTCGCCGCGCTTCTCCTTGGCCTGTGCGTAGAGCCGCCCGGCCCGGTACGAGGACCGCACCAGCGGGCCGGACATGACACCGGCGAAGCCGATCTCCTCGGCCTCCTCCTGGAGCTCCACGAACTCCTGCGGCTTGACCCAGCGCTCCACCGGGTGGTGGCGCGGCGACGGCCGCAGGTACTGGGTGATCGTGATGAGCTCGCAGCCCGCGTCGTGCAGGTCCTGGAGGGCCTGGCTGATCTCCTCGCGCTCCTCGCCCATCCCGAGGATGAGGTTGGACTTGGTGACCAGACCGGCCTCGCGGGCCCGGGTGATGACCTCCAGGGAGCGCTCGTAGCGGAAGGCGGGGCGGATCCGCTTGAAGATCCGGGGCACGGTCTCGACGTTGTGCGCGAGCACCTCGGGGCGCGAGGAGAAGACCTCGGCGAGCTGCTCCGGGACCGCGTTGAAGTCGGGGATCAGCAGCTCGACGCCGGTGTCCGGCATCAGCGTGTGGATCTGCCGGACGGTCTCGGCGTACAGCCAGGCGCCGCCGTCGTCCAGGTCGTCCCGGGCCACGCCGGTGATCGTCGCGTACTTCAGCTCCATGGAGCGCACGGACTCGGCCACCCGGCGCGGCTCGTCCAGGTCCAGCGCCTGCGGCTTGCCCGTGTCGATCTGGCAGAAGTCACAGCGCCGGGTGCACTGGTCACCGCCGATGAGGAAGGTGGCCTCGCGGTCCTCCCAGCACTCGTAGATGTTGGGACAGCCGGCCTCCTGGCACACCGTGTGCAGGCCCTCGCGCTTCACCAGGCTCTGGAGTTCGGTGTACTCGGGGCCCATCTTCGCCCGGGTCTTGATCCACTCGGGCTTGCGCTCGATGGGGGTCTGGCTGTTCCGGACCTCCAGGCGCAGCATCTTGCGGCCGTCGGGTGCGACTGCGGACACGTCCGGCACTCCCCTTTGCTTACGCTTTCGATTCTTCGGCGAACTTCAGGGTACGCCCTTGATTTCCTCGGCCGCGGACCGCGGGGGTCGCCCCGGTGCCACAGCCGTACCGCGCATGCGGGCCAACCCCGGACGGCCGGGGCCCATTCCCGTCAGATGACGCGGGGGAGCGGCTCGGCCTCTTCCAGGACCTCGCGCAGATGCTTCTCCACGACCGGCACCACCTCGGTGACCGGCACCGGGCGGCCCAGCTCCGCGGAGAGCGAGGCGATGCCCGCGTCCCGGATGCCGCACGGCACGATGCGGTCGAAGGCGGTGTTGTCCGGATCGCAGTTCAGCGAGAAGCCGTGCATCGTGACGCCCTTGGCGACGCGGATGCCGATCGCGGCCAGCTTGCGGTCCTCGCCGCGCTGTCCGGCGTTCGACGGCGCGTACTCCGGGCCCGCGAGCCGCGCGTCGAACTCCCCGTCGTCCTCCGCACCGGACCCGGTCAGGCCCGCGCCGCCGGTCCCGGCGGCGAAGTCCAGCGAGAGCCCGCCGAGCGACGGCCGCTCCGCGACCGGGTCGCCGAGCACCCAGACACCGCTGCGGCCCTCGACGCGGGTGGTCTCCAGACCGAACTCGGCGCAGGTCCGGATCAGCGCGTCCTCCAGCCGCCGCACGTGCGCGACGACGTCGACGGGGCGCGGCAGCTTCAGGATCGGATAGCCCACGAGCTGGCCCGGCCCGTGCCAGGTGATCTTCCCGCCGCGGTCGACGTCGACGACCGGGGTCCCGTCCAGCGGGCGCTCGCTGTCCTCGGTGCGCCGGCCGGCGGTGTAGACGGGCTGGTGCTCCAGCAGCAGGCAGGTGTCCGGGATCTCGTCGGCGAACCGGGCCGCGTGCACCCGGCGCTGCTCCTCCCAGCCGGCCAGATACTCCACGGCGTTCTCACCGAAGCCCAGGTGCACGAAGCGCAGGCCTTCACGCGCCCCGGGAGCGGCGGGAGAACTGGCAGGGGCACTCGCGCTGGTACTCACGGGGGCACTCACGGCGGCTCCTCTTCGAACATCGGCAGGGCGCGTCTCGCGTCCACCAGCCACTGTACGACCGAACGGCTGTGCCCCCGCGAGCGGCCGGGGCGGAGCGGGCCGGGGAGGCCCGGTGGGGGGCGGAGGCGGTCCGGTGGAGGTCCGGGCGGCGGTCCGCGGGCAGACCCGTGGCGGGCCGGTGGCGGGCCGGTGGTCTCCGGCGGAATCCGGTGCCCGGCGGGCCGGGTCGTCCGGCGGAGGCCGGTGGCGGACCGGGTCGTGCGGCGGAGGCCGACGGTGAGGCGGCGGTGGGCCGTGTGGCCCGTGGCGGGCCCGCGGTGGGTCGGCAGTGCGCCGGAGACGGTCCCGGGGGAGGCCGGTGGCGGTGCGGCGCCGGGCCGGCCGGTTCACGGCACGGACCGGGGGCGCGCACCGTTATGTGCACGCTCTGCTCACACGATCGGATGAATGCGGGGTCAGATCGGTCGGGACGGCCGCCGGGGCCGATAAATTCTCGCCGGTCCAACGAGGGCGACCGGGTGAGCGGCGGGGCTCATCAGGCCCCGTCGCGCCCTCCGCCTCTCGGGTCCGGAAGGCAGGAGACCGCACAGCTGATGACGGATCGACCCTCCCCAGAGGAGCGTGACGGGGCAACCCAGCCGCGCGTCCCCAACCGCCGCCTCGCCGCGCTCATCTCCGAAGCGGGGTTCTCCAACGCGGGGCTCGCCCGCCGGGTCGACCAGCTCGGCCTCGAGCACGGCCTCGATCTGAGATACGACAAGACGTCCGTGACCCGCTGGCTGCGCGGCCAGCAGCCCCGCGGCACGACCCCCGCGCTGATCGCCGAGGTGTTCACCCGCCGGCTCGGACGCAGGCTCTCCGCGCAGGACCTCGGCCTGGACGCCTGCGCGCCCGTCTACGCCGGCCTGGAGTTCGCGGCCAGCCCCGCCGAGGCGGTGGACATCGTCAGCGGACTGTGGCGGAAGGACTCCGGCAGCCACGCCGAACTCCGCAAGATCGCCTTCACCCCGGCGGGGCTCGTGGTGCCCAGCCGCGACTGGCTGATCGGACGGGCCGACGAGCGGGTCTCCCGGGGCGTCGATCCGCTGGAGGC